>CAYFIG010000065.1:0-8880 GCA_964342905.1 uncultured bacterium | reverse complement strand
TCCGGATCGCGTAGTCCGTGGCAAACATCGAGACGCCGAATTTCATACGCCCTCCTCTCCTCAACTGGTGAGCATGGGCTGTTGGATATAGGCCACCGTGCACCCCCGACCATGGAGGGCCTCCGCGCGGACCACGGCTTCCTCCGCGCTGGCCGCCACCTCGAATCCCAGATGGCGCGGGACCGCCGGGTCGCGGGGTGCGGCGACGATCACACTGCCGATGTGACTCAACCGCTTAAGGGGATACACAGCCATAATTGCGTGGACTGGGTGGAACCCGAACCTGGAGCGGTACGCTTCGATATAGTCTGGCCGCCGGGCGTAGTCATCGGCGAAGCGCTGCATGATCTCGTAGGGGTCGCGCGTGAGTGGCAGCACCCGCTCCCATACCTCGGGATACGAGGGGTGGGCAATCCGGTCCCAGCGGTCGGGAACCGGCGTGGCCATGATGACCGTACACCCGGGTTTCCCCACCGCCTCGATGAGCCCGCCGAGGTAGCCGAGGCCCGAAGAGATAAGCGTCAGGATCGGGTTGACGTAGGAGAAGACCGCGTAGGGGCTCCAGTCAGGGACGCCATAGACCAGGACGTCAAATCGGTCACGGGCCAGATCGCGGCGCGGCGGGAACATCCGGGCCAGGGTGTCCAGGACCTGCCGCCGCGTTTCATCCACGCTCCCCGCGAAGATCTTGGCCACGCGGAGCGGATCGGAGAGTACGGTATCGACCTTGAAGATCCGCTTACCGAGCCGGTGCTCGAGGTGCCGGCCCATCTCGTGCAGGACCGCGTGCATCCGGTTTCCGTGGACCGCCATGGACATCCCGTCGGGGGTGTGAGTGATTCGGATGGACTTGTAGGTGGAGAGCCCCACGCAGACCGACTTCCAGCCGCCCGAGAAGCCGCGGCTGTGGCCGGCATTGACGTACACTGTGAGGTCGGAGTCGGCGACGAGCCGGTGAACTTCCACGTCATAGCCGTGCTCCGGGGTCTTTCCAAGATCTACGATCAGCTCTGGGTCCTCGGCGTCGTGGCAGATGAGGCGCGGGCCGAACTCGTTGACAAGATCCTCGCCAATGATCCGCCCAAGCTCCTCCCGCCGGAACTGCCGGTGGAGCGCGTTGGCGCAGATCAAGGTCACATTTTTTCGGGAAACCCCTGCGCTATCGAGCTCCTCCAGGACCGCTCTGATGGCCACGCCGCGGATCGGTCCGCGGGAGCCCACCGTCGCGTCGTCAAAGGCAATGACCACAGTGGCATCCGGCTTGACCAGCTCCCGGATCCTCGGCAACCCCTGCGGCTTCGCCAGCGCCTGACTGACGGTCGCTTCCAAGTCCTCGACCGGAGGGAGCGTGACCAGTTCGGTGTTCGGGATCGCAACCGCGCGGTCCGGGAGCGTCGCGCTGAGGGTGGCCTCTCCGTACGGGAGCTCGACCTTCATCGGGGCCTTAAAACGCGGTCAACTCTCACTATGCGAGATAGGCGTCCACCGGAACGAGGCGCTTGCCGAGTGGATCCACACCCAGACCGAACGTTTCCAGCGTCTGCGCGCCCAGCAGCCTGGGAGACTGATCGGGAGCAAGGAAGGCAAGGACGGTGCGCTCCCGGCCCTGGAGTCGAACCTTGATCTCCGCGACCTCCCAAACCGCGGTCTCTCCGGTTGCAAAGATCACCCGCTGTCGGTCAATGGCCCGATACCCGAGGGAGGTCAGCAGGCTTCTGGGGAGGGCGAGGTACGAGGCCCCGGTATCGACAAGCACAGACTGAGCCTGCGGTGCGCCGCCATCAGCGGGAATCACTTCGATCTCGACCTGAAACAGCCCCATGGCCAACACTTATTTTACGGCAATCGATCCCACAACGGCTGGCTGGCTCACTGGATCACTTGGTCCGCACGGATCAGGATCGACTGGGGGATCGTCAGGCCGAGCACCTTCGCGGTCTTGAGATTGATGACCAGCTCGAAGCGCGTGGGCTGCTCCACAGGCAGGTCCGCCGGCTTGGCGCCTTTGAGGATCTTATCCACATAGGTGACGGCGCGACGCCAGCTGTCGCGCACATTCGCCCCATAGGCCATAAGGCCACCAGCCTCTACGTGCTCCCTCAGTCCGAACATCGCCGGCAAGCGGCTCTTCGCCACAAGCTCGGCGATCCGTATTCGGTGATGAAAGAACCCCACGTCGGCCAGGACGAGGAGTGCGCCGGCGCGCTCTCTGATCATAGCCGCAAAGGCGCTGTCGAACTCGTCCGGACCTCGCGGCCCCAGGATTAGAAGCTGCACCCCCAACGACCGGGCGGCAACCTCGGCCTCTGTCAACATGAGTTTCTGGGAGATGGGATTGGCTGGGTTCGAGAGGACGGCCACCCGGGAGACCCCGGGGACGGTCTCCCTGAGCAGCTCCAGCTGTTTGCCGACTAGCTCGGGGGCAAGTAAGGACGGTCCCGTGACGTTCCCGCCTGGCCGCGCGAGGCTGGCGACGAGCCCGCTCCCGATAGGATCGCCAACGGCCCCCATGACGATGGGGATCGTCTTGGTCGCATTCTTGGCTGCCAGCGCCGCTGCCGTGACCCCCGCAACGATGACGTCCACCTTGAGACGGATCAGTTCGGCCGCGAGGTCGGGGAACCGTTCTAACTTTCCATCCGCGTATCGCCATTCAATGGCAATGCTCTGTCCCTCAACGTAACCCAACTCCCGCAGCCCTTGCCGAAAGGCCTCGATGTTATGCAAGGCCATCTCGCGCGAAGCGCCCACGAGACCGCCTATCCGGGGAACTTTCGCCGCCTGCTGCGCGTCGGCGGCAAGCGGCGCAAGGAGGAGGCCGAGCGCGAGGGTGACGATGAGCCCGACGGTTCTCAGTCTCATGACCATTGTGTCGCCCCGGGGCAGCCCGACCCTCATCGAGGCTTCAGAACACGGCCGGCCGGGAGCGCGCGCATCTGGCCCTGGTCCACCACAAGCTGGCCGTTGACGATGACGTAGGGAATCCCGGTGGGGTGGCGATGGGGGTCCTGGAATGTGGCCTCATCCTTCACCGTAGCCGGGTCGAACATGGCGAGATCGGCGAAGTATCCCGGCCGAATCAGGCCCCGGTCCCGGAGACCGAGCTTGGCAGCGGGCATGCCGGTCATCTTGTTCACCTCGGTCTCCCACGAGAGGAGCTTCTTCTCGCGGACGTAGATTCCCAGCACGCGGGGAAACGTCCCGTACATCCGAGGGTGGGGCTTGCCGGGATGAGGCCCGGGGCCGGCGGTGAGCCCGATGGAGTCCGAGCCGATCATTACGTGCGGGTGGACCAGAGCCTTCATCACATTCTCCTCGGCCTGGGAGAAGACAACCATAGACACAGCCCCGTTCTCCTCCCGCAGGAAATCCAGCATCGCCTCCGCCCCCGGACGCCCCTGACGACGAGCGAGATCGGCGAGCGCCAACCCCTCCAGCTCTCGTCGCGAGCAGGTGGCGATCATCACCTCGTCCCATCCCACGCTCCCCGACGCGGTTTTCCAGCGGTCGTTGGGAAGGGAGCACTCCTCCACGATCCGCTCCCGTGTCGCGGGGTCAGAGATCCGCTCGAGGAGCTTCGGCGTCCCGCCATCGTGGACCCACGGCGGCAGGAGGTTGACCATGACCGTACTCCCCGCGACGTAGGGATACACGTCGGCGGTGACCTCCACGGCCCGAGCCCGAGCCTCATCAATCAGCCGGAGGGCCCGATCCATCTTGAACCAGTTCTCCCGACCCGCAGCCTTGATGTGCGCGATCTGAACTGGAACGCCTCCCTCCTCGCCGATCCTGATGGCCTCAGCAATGGCCTCCTCCAGGGTCGCCGCCTCCCCGCGGATGTGGGAGAAGTAGAGGCCACCGCGCGTGGCCATCGATCGCGTCAGCGCGATCAGCTCGTCGGTCCGCGCATACACGCTCGGCGCGTAGACGAGGCCTGTCGAAAAGCCGAACGCGCCGGCATCCAGAGCCTCAGAGAGGAGCCGCTCCATGGCCTGGAGCTCCGCGGCTGACGGCGGGCGATCGTCCGGGCCCACGGTCGCCAGGCGAAGGGCGCCGTGGCCGACGAAATGGACCACGTTGATCGAAAGGCCCGAGGCCCCGAGTCGCTCGAGGTACTCCCCGAACCCGGTCCACTCAACCCTAAGCCTGGAGCCGAGCGCCGCGGCCTTCTCCTCCACGAGCGCTCGCCGCTCGGGGTGGACCGGGGCGGGGGAAAAGCTACACATCCCCACCACCTCGGTCGTGACGCCCTGCCGCACCTTGGACTCGGCCGCCGGGCAGGTGAGGTAAAAGAAATCGGAGTGGGAGTGGATGTCGATGAAGCCCGGCGCCAGCATGAGGCGAGACGCGTCGATGGTCTGCGCGGCCTCGCCCGCGAGCTTGGAGCCGACCTCCGCGATCCGATCACCTTCGAGGGCGATGTCGGCCGGAACTGCCGGCGCTCCCGAGCCGTCAACCACCGTCCCGTTCTTGATCAGGAGGGACCAGGCCATGGCTACTGTTCGATGATCGTCACCGACTTCATCTTGTCGCCGATTTGAATCTTGTCCACGTGCTCCATCCCGGAGACAACCTGGCCGAAGACTGTGTAGTTGCCGTCCAGGCCCGGCTGTGGGCCGAAGGTGATGTAGAACTGGCTCCCCGCCGAGTCGGGGTCTTGACCGCGCGCCATGGCCACGGTGCCACGCAAATGTTTCCGCTTATTGAACTCCGCCTTGATTTTGTAGCCGGGTCCCCCGGTGCCATCCCCTTTGGGGTCGCCGCCCTGGACGACAAACCCGGGGACCACTCGGTGGAAGGTAAGTCCGTCGTAGAATCCTTTCTTGGTAAGCGCCACAAAGCTCTCCACGGTTTTCGGGGCATCCTCGGGGAGCAGCTCGATCCGGATTTCTCCGCCCTTCTCCAGCGTGATGACGGCCATCTGTTTCACCTTCTTGCCTCCTGCCGTCCCTTGGGCCTCGGCCCAGGGTGCGGTCCCCAGGAGCAAGGCAACGAGGGTCAAGACGATCCGCGTTCGAATTATCATAGCGGGCCTCCATGAAGAGAGCGGGTCGCTGGGCAAGGCCAGGCCCCCTCGGGTGCACGCGAAGCGACCACGCGGACGACGCCATTATGCCTAAAACCGCGACGCTGGGCAATTGTGCTAGCATTGGGAAGAGCGCTTCGCGAAGGAGGATTTGCCCATGTCTCCTCCCCCGACTCTTTTCGATCCGAAATTCGTCCCACTGGTCGGCGGCGGCTACGGGCTCGCCCTGCTCGGCATCATCCTGTTGCTGGCCGCAGGCATCTGGTGGTCCTGGACCAGCGACGGCGTCCGTCTCGAGCCCAAGCCCCCAGCCTGGCGGGCCTTGGCGAGCGTGGGGTGGCTTTTCTTCCTGCTGGGAATCCTCTGGCAGCTCGTCGGCTACGTTCGGGTCGGAGTGGCGACCTGGTAATTGCCAACCGGTTTTTATCGGCTGCGTCCGTGACGCCCCTGCCGTTCACGGGTCCCAAGCGTCCGGCCTCGGCGGGCCGCAAAGACAGCCTGTCGTTCCTTAGCGAACCGACGCCGCTCCTCAGCGGAGGGTTTGACCTCCGGGAGGAACAGGCCGTCCTCGGCCCATTCCACCGGTATCTTCTGGCCGATGAAGCGCTCGACGGGCTCCAGCATCAGGGCTGTGGCCTCGTCCACCAGACTGATCGCCTTCCCTTCGGCTCCCATCCGCGCTGTCCGGCCGATCCGATGCACATAGTCTTCTGAATCCTGGGGAAGGTCCCAGTTGATCACGTGGCTCACCCCTTCGATGTGGAGCCCGCGGGAGGCGACATCCGTCGCGACCAGGATCGGGAGCTTGCCTGCCTTAAACTCGTTGAGGATTCTGAGGCGCTGACTCTGTGCGATGTCCCCGGTAAGCGCCCTCGCCTGCCAGCCGTTCCGCGTGAGCCGTTCCTCGAGGCGCCGCGCTTCCTCCCGGGTGTTGGTGAAGATGAGGATCCGGCTCCCCCCCTCGCGCCGGAGAAGTCCGAGGAAGAGGTTAAACTTCTCCCCGCGCCCGACGTGGTAGAGGACCTGGTGGACCGTCTCCACAGTTTTCTGGCCGGGGGTGATGGTGATCTGGACTGGGTTGTTCATAAACTCCCAGGTCAATTCCAGCACCCGGAACGAGAGCGTGGCCGAAAACAGGAATGACTGTCGCCGCTCGGGAGGCGCGAGCCTTCTGAGGATGAATCGAAGATCAGCGATGAATCCCATGTCGAACATCCGGTCGGCCTCGTCGATGACCAGCACCTCTACCCTCCGGGGTGACCAGATGTTCTGCTTCAGGTAGTCGATGAGGCGCCCCGGGGTTCCGACCAGGACCTCGCATCCAGCGCGGAGCGCCTCCCGCTGCTTGGCATAGTCGATCCCGCCGTAGACTGAGAGGATCCGAAGGCCGGTGTGCGCGCCCAGGAGCCGGGCATCGGCCTCGATCTGGACTGTGAGCTCCCGGGTCGGGGCGATGATGAGGACACGGGGGGTGGTGGTCCCGCTTCGAGCCGGAGCGGGTCGCCGGAGGCACCGGGTGAAGGCGGCGATCAGGAAGGCCGCGGTCTTGCCGGTCCCGGTCTGGGACTGCCCGGCGACGTCCTTTCCCCGGAGCGCGACGGGGAGTGCAGCCTCCTGGATTGGCGTGCAAACGACAAACCCCGCGTCGCGGATCCCCTGGAGGACTGGCTCCGGGAGATCAAGGGGAGCAAACTCAAGGGGCACTCAGCGATCCTCGGCGAGGGCAGCCTGAATGGCTTCGCGGTCCACCAGCTTCTTCTTAATCAGAGCCTCCTCCAGAGCCGTGATCGCCTTCCTGAACTCGGGGTAGAATTCCGGGTTGAACGTCACGCCCTTCCGGGTGGGACCGGGCTCTCCGTCGGTCGGCTTCCAGTACACGCGGATATCCACGAAGAGATGCCCCTTGTACTCCCGAAGGGAAATACGAATCTCCTCGTCGGGGTTCTTCTCGATCGTAGCGATGAGCAGATCCGCGTCCTTTTGCGCTTCCTTTTCTGGCTTTTTCATCGCGTCTCCTTCGAGCCGCCCCACGCGCTTGGCGAGCGCGAAATTGGGGCGAGGCCAAGATTTCCTTCATGGCGCAGAGTTTCTCGCGTGGCCGTCTTCATGCCGTGGGCTCCGGAGCAGGGGCGGGAGGGACCTTGGCGCGCCGGCCGAAGATCCGCGCCGCAAGGATTCCCAGCTCGTAGAGGATAATGAGCGGCCCGGCCATGAGGGACTGGTTGAAGACATCCGGCGTAGGGGTCAGGATGGCGGCGAGGACGAAGTTGATGAGGATGGCGTACTTCCGATGCTTGGCCAGAAACTGCGGGGTCACGATTCCCATCCGGGAGGCCAGCGTGATGGCCAGGGGAATCTCGAAGATCAGCCCGAAGGCCAACGTAAATTTCAACACAAAGTCCACGTAGCTCCCGATGGAAATGACCTGCACGACATCCGCTGTCTTATAGGACATCAGAAACTTAATCGCGAACGGGACCACAACCCAGAGCGCAAACGCCACGCCGATGCTGAAAAACAAGGTGCCGACGATTACGAACGGGAGCGCGTAGCGCCGCTCGTGGGGGAGGAGCCCGGGGGAGACGAACGCCCACACCTGGTAGAGCAGGACGGGCAGGGCCAGGAACAGGCCGGCGATCATGGCCACCTTCATGTTGACCCAAAAGACCTCCGTGGGCGTGAGCTGCGCGAGCTTCCCGGGCAGAGGTCGAGCCAAGAACCGGATGATCCACTCGGAGAAGTAGAAGGTGGCGACAAACCCGAGGCCGACCGCCACCACGCTCGAGATGATCCGCTGCCGGAGCTCGGTCAGGTGGTCGAAGAACGACATCTTCCGTTCGGCGGTCTCGGTCATGCTAGCGGGCTCGGTCACGGCACTACCACTCCTCCAGGAAGTGGCGGAGCGTGCCGACACCCCGGCCGGGGGCGAAGCCTTCCCGGATCGCTTTGGTCACGTACGCCTTGGCCCCCCTGACGGCATCGAGGAGCGGCAGACCCCTGGCAAGCCCGGCCGCGATGGCGGCCGAGTAGGTGCAGCCGGTGCCGTGCGTGTGGAGAGTATCGATCCTCGGCGCGCTGACCGTGGCGAACCCCCTGCCGTCCCAGAGCACGTCCACAGCCTCGCCCTTGAGGTGCCCGCCCTTCACGAGGACATAGCGCGGGCCCAACCGATGGATGCGACGGGCGGCCTCCTCCATCGTCTCCCGATCCCGCACCGGGATCCCAGCCAGGGCGGACGCTTCGTGGAGGTTCGGCGTCACCACCAGGGCCAAGGGAAGAATCTCCGCGATCAGCGCCGCGCGCGCGTCGGGCTGGAGCAACGGGTCTCCGGACTTGGCGATCATGACTGGGTCCACCACGAGCTTCTCGACGCGGTACTCTCGGAGCTTGGCGGCCACCGCGCGGATGATGGGAGACGTGGAGAGCATCCCGCATTTGGCCGCGTCGGTGCCGAAGTCGCCGAGGACCGAGTCCAGCTGACGGGCCACGAACTCGGGAGGGAGGTTCTCCACCCCCTGAACGCCGACGGAGTTCTGGGCGGTGACGGCCGTAAGGACCGACATCCCGAAGACCCGGAACGCGGTGAAGGTCTTGAGGTCCGCCTGGATGCCAGCGCCGCCACCGGAGTCAGAGCCCGCGATGGTCAGGGCCTTGGGGATCGTCATGCGTGACGCGTTCTTCTGAACGCACCGATTCGTTCGATCGCGCCCATGTCTTTCCCGAGTCCAACAGATGGACGACGCGCCAGCCGCGCACCTCGAGGACGCGGGCGATGAACCGCCGGTGGCACCGCCACGGCCAGCGCTCCGCTCAGAGGACCGCCACCCGCCGGCCGCGCGCCAGCTCCTCGAGCG
>CAYFIG010000064.1:6381-8920 GCA_964342905.1 uncultured bacterium | reverse complement strand
GGTTGACCCGGCTCAGCTCCGAGAACTCGGGATCCGGACGGTGGAGCCAGGCTAGCGTCTGTGGTACGCTAGGGACGCTTTGTCAAGAGGAGGATTCCTTTACCGTTGACCCAAGCCACGAGCGTAACGCGCCGGCTCGTCCTGGCCTCCGACGCTAACCTCCTCCCGCTTCTCGGACGGAACGAGGAAAACCTTCGCGCCCTAGAATCGCAGCTGGGCCTCAGGATCGTCGCCCGCGGGAGCGAGATCAGCCTGACGGGCGAGGAACGCCAGGTCGAGAGGGCCGAGCAGCTCCTGACCCAGATGCAGGAGCTGGTCCGCGTCGGCGCGCCGATCCACTCGGCCGAGTTCAGGGCCGCGCTCCGCATCCTGGCCGACGACGCCGGAGCCGATCTGAAGTCCATCTTCCTCGACGCGATCGCGGTCCCATCCCGAAAAAAGCAGATCACTCCCAAGAGCCCTAACCAGAAGCGCTACCTGGATGCCATTCGCACTCACGACCTGGTCTTCGCGATCGGCCCAGCCGGCACCGGGAAAAGCTATCTGGCTGTCGCCATGGCGGTCTCAGCCCTCATGAAGCGGGAGGTCGCTCGGATCGTCCTCACCCGGCCTGCCGTCGAGGCGGGAGAGCGGCTCGGCTTTCTCCCTGGCGACCTCTACGAGAAGGTTCACCCGTACCTCAGGCCGCTCTACGACGCGCTGTACGACATGATGGAAGCGGAGAAGGTGGCGGCCCTGGTGGAGAAGGGCGCCATCGAGGTGGCGCCGTTGGCCTACATGCGCGGCCGGACGCTGAACGACTCGTTCATCATCCTCGATGAGGCCCAGAACACGACCTCGGAGCAGATGAAGATGTTCCTCACCCGATTGGGCTTCAACTCCAAGATGGTGGTCACCGGTGATATCACCCAGGTGGACCTCCCCGCCACCCGCGCCTCGGGGCTGATCGAGATTCAGTCTGTGCTCCGGGGAATCGAGGGAATCCGCTTCGTCTATTTCACCGAGAAAGACGTGGTCCGCCACGAGCTGGTCTCCGCCATCGTCAAGGCCTACGAGGAGCACGGTAGTCACTCCCGGGAGGCGGGGGCCTCCCCCCCGGGGAAGTGATGGCGGTGGCGGTTCTGAGCCTTCAGCGGGGCGTCAGGATCCCGAGGCAGCAGATCCGGCGTCTTGCCGAGGCCGCGCTCCGCGCCCTGGGCCGGGCCGCGGCAGAGGTGCACCTGACGTTCGTCAGCGACGCCTTGATTACGCGGCTCAACGGTCGGTACCGGGCGACCCGCCGCGCGACAGATGTCCTGGCCTTTACCCTTGAGACCCCGGGTCTCTTCCGGCTCCTTGGGGAGGTTGTCGTTTCAGCCGAGACGGCACGCCGGCAGGCTCGGCGCCTCCGGGTCCCGGTCGGTCTCGAACTTGAGCTGCTGGTGGTCCACGGGCTTCTCCATCTGACGGGCTATGACGATCGGTACCCGCTCGAGGCTCGGCTCATGCACGAGCGCGCGCGGGCGATCCTCGAGCGGGTGTCCGGCCCCACTCCCGAACGGCTCTGGACCGGTCTCTTGACGACGGCCTGACCCGTGGCGCCTGAGCAACCCCACCGAGCCGGCTTCGTCTCGCTGATCGGTCGCTCCAACGTGGGGAAGTCCACCCTGTTGAACCGTCTGGTCGGAGAGAAACTCGCCATTGTTTCACCCCGGCCGCAGACCACCCGGACCCGGATCACGGGCATCAAAACGCTTCCGATAACCCAGGTGATCTTCGTTGACACGCCCGGAGTCCACGCGCCCAGGGGACTGCTGAGCCAGATCATGCTGAGGAGCGTCCACCGGGCTCTAGAGGACGTGGACCTGGTCTGCCTGGTGGCCGAGGCCACCGAGAAGCCCGCCGAGCTCGACGAGGGCCTCTTTAAGGTCCTGGCTGGCTTCAGTCGGCCGGTCTTCTGCTGCCTCAACAAGGTCGACTTAGTAGAGCCTAAAGCACGGATCCTCCCCTTGATCGAGGCCTATCAGCGCCGCTACCCGTTCAAAGAGATCCTCCCGCTCTCGGCGGTTGACGGGACGAACTGTGAGCGCCTGCTCGACCTGATCGTGAGCGCGCTCCCCGAGCACCCGCCCTACTTCCCGCCCGACATCCTCACCGACCAGCCGGAGACCTTCTTCGCGGCCGAGGTGATCCGGGAACAGCTCTTCCGCCTCACGCGAGAGGAGGTCCCGTATGCCTGCGCTGTGCGGGTCGAACACCTGGAGGAACGGCCGGGGCGTGAGTTGCTTGACATCCGGGCTCGCATCTTCGCCGAGCAGGAGTCCCAGAAGGCCATCGTCATCGGCAAGGGCGGCAGTATGCTCAAGCGGATCGGGAGTGCTGCGCGGCAGGAGCTGGAACGCTTCTTCGGGATCAAGGTGTTCCTGGAGCTCCGGGTGGAGGTGCGGAAGAACTGGCGCAAGGACGAGCGGGCACTCCGTGAGTTCGGGTTGATGCTCACCTCCTAGTACGGGTGGTGTCGAGCGCGGGCCTTGCCCGCGCAATCAAGGGGGGAGGTTCG
>CAYFIG010000064.1:0-6371 GCA_964342905.1 uncultured bacterium | reverse complement strand
GATGCTGACGTCCTAAAGGGAGTGACCGCCGGAGGTCGGCGAACGAGCGGTGGACGCCGGCCGGATCCTCGGTCGGAGTTTGAGCGAGCATGGGGCTCGAGCGCACGCAGGCGGTGGTGATCGGGCGGCGCCCTCTCGGGGAGGCTGACCGCCTGGTCACGTTCTATACCCGGGAATTCGGTCGACTCACCGGCGTGGCCAAGGGCGCCCGGCGCCCGAGGTCGCGCTTCGGCAGCGCATTCGAGCTTTTCACCCAGGGCCAGCTCCTCTTCTTCGAGACTGAGCGGAGCGCGCTGGTCCGGATCGACCACTTCGACATCCTCCACCCCTTCCTCTCCGTGCGCGAGCAGCTCGAGCGGCTGGGCCAGGGGGCCTGGGTGGTGGAGTGCCTCGCGTGGCTCACGGCTGAGCGCGATCCGCACGCGGCCCTGTACGGCCTGCTCGTTCGGACGCTCAAGGCTCTGGAGAAGACCGCCAGGCCGGCGCGGGCTCGGCTGGCATTTGCGCTCAGAGCCGTAGACCTTCTGGGCCACCGCCTTCGCCTGGACCGCTGCCTCGGGTGCGGAGGGTCGCCCGGCGCCGCGCCGCATCTGGACTTTACCGCCGGCGGCCTCCTCTGTGGGGCCTGCGTTGCCGCTGCCGGCGACTCGCTGCCGCTCTCAGGTCGGGCAGTGGCTACCCTGCGCCGGCTTAGGAGACTTAGCTGGGAGGAGCTGCTCGCGACGCCCCTCTCGCGTATCGTCGAAGCCGAAATCGCCTCGGCCCTTGAAGCCCAGGTGGTCCGGCTCATGGGGCACCCGTTGCGGACGGTCCGGTTTCTCTCACAAACCCGGCGCGGCCTGCTGATCCCGGGATCTACCCGATGACGTTCCCGTCGACCCTGGCCATGTGGTAGGCTCGGCCCATGAACATGGACACCCTCGTCTCGCTCTGTAAACGCCGCGGCTTCATTTTCCAGTCCAGCGAGATCTACGGCGGGATCGCATCGTGCTGGGATTACGGCCCGCTCGGCGTCGGGCTCAAGAACAACATCAAGCGGGTCTGGTGGCGCGATCACGTCCAGCAGCGTCCCGACATGGTTGGGCTCGACGCCTCGATCATGATGCACCCGACGGTCTGGAGGGCCAGCGGACACGTGGACCACTTCACTGACCCGATGGTCGACTGTCGGGCCTGCCAGCGGCGCTTCAGGGCCGACAAGCTCGACGACGCGCTCTGGGTCCACTACTGCCCGGTAAAAAAGGACAACAAGTTCGAGGTGCCGGCTGGGGAACCTTGCAAGCACTGTGGTCGCCGCCGAACCCTCTGCCCGGAATGCGGCAAGGGCGAGCTGACCGAGCCGCGGCAGTTCAACCTGATGTTCAAGACCTTCATGGGGCCGGTGGAGGAGGAGGCCGCGCTCGTCTACCTTCGGCCCGAGACCGCCCAGGGCATCTTCGTCAACTTCGACAACGTGCTCCAGGCCATGCGCCTCAAGCTCCCGTTCGGCATCGCCCAGATCGGGAAGAGCTTTCGCAACGAGATCACGCCCGGCAACTTCATCTTCCGGACCCACGAGTTCGAGCAGATGGAGATCGAGTTCTTCGTGAACCCCCACGGCTCGGTCAACGGCAAGCCCGCCGATGAATACTGGCACGCGCACTGGATCGAGGAGCGCCTGGCCTGGTACCGGCGGTACGGGATCGCCGCTGAGAACCTGCGGCTTCGCGAGCACGGGCGGGAAGAGCTGGCCCACTACGCGAAGCGCACCGTCGATATCGAGTACCGGTTCCCGATCGGCTGGAGCGAGCTGGAGGGGATCGCCAACCGGACGGATTTCGACCTGAAGCAGCACGCCAAATTCAGCGGGAAGTCGCTCACGTACTTCGATGAGGAGCGCCGGACCCATGTCGTCCCGTACGTGATCGAGCCCTCGGCAGGCGTGGACCGGAGTCTGCTGGCGTTCCTGGTCGATGCCTACCGGGAAGAGGAGGTGCGCGGGGAGAAGCGGGTGGTCCTACGCCTGCACCCCGAGCTGGCGCCGATCAAGATCGCGGTGCTCCCCCTCCTCAAGAAACGCGAGGAGATTGTCGCGACGGCGCGGGAGATCCGGAACCAGCTGGCCCGCCGCTGGGCCACGGTCTACGACGATACCGCCGCCATCGGGCGTCTGTATCGCAGGCAGGATGAGGTGGGGACCCCGTACTGCGTGACGGTGGATGTCCAGACGGTGGGGGATACGGAGACCGGCGAGCCGGGCGACAACCGGGTCACGATCCGCGACCGTGATTCAATGGGTCAGATCCGCGTGCCGGTTCCCGAGCTTGTCTCTGTCTTCCAGGAGCTGCTTGCCGGGGAGCCCTGGTCGAGGGTTGCGACCCGCTATCCCGCCCAAGCCCAGCCCTGACCGCCGGTCGAGAGCAGACCTTCGTCAGGGGGATTGAGTCCTGCGCTCCGGCGCGCCCACCGGAGGCCCACAGGTTAGGTAAGGCTCCGTGCCCCGGATAAAGGCCATCAGCACGGGGCGTACGCAGGTCCCAGCCGGGCTCAGGTCCACGGGGACGAGCACCACCCCTTCGGGAACGGGGAAGTCCTCTACGGGCATGTTGACGAGCAGTTTGCTCATGTAACTTACCCAGATCGGCACCGCAACCCGTGCGCCGGTCTCGTCCGCGCCGAGGCTCCGGGGCCGGTCGTATCCGACCCACACCCCGGTGACCAGCATGGGGGTGTACCCGACGAACCAGGCATTCGAGAAATCGTTGGTGGTCCCGGTCTTGGCAGCGAGGGGACGGCGCAGAACCTTGGCTCCCACGCCGGTGCCCCGCTCCACCACTCCCTTCAACATGTGGGTGATGAGGTAGGCCAGCTCCGGGGAGAGCGCCTCTTTGCCTTGCGGGAAGTCCTCCTCCAGGAGCTTCCCCTGCGAATCGGTGACGTAGCGGATCGGCGTGGGGGCAACCCAGAGTCCCTGGTTGGCCAGGGCCCCGAAGGCCGAGGTCAGCTCGAGGAGCGAGAGGTCGGAGCTCCCCAGGGCAAGGGTGAGGTTCTCGTGGAGGGGGCTCTGGATCCCGAGCCGGCGCGCCACCGCGATGGTCCGGCGGAGGCCGATCTGCTCCTGGAGCTTGACCGCCACCACGTTCACCGACTCCTCGAGCCCCTGCTGAAGAGTGGTGGGGCCGCGAAACTTCCCGTCATAGTTCTCAGGCTTCCACGGTTTGCCGTCCTGTCCCACCGGATAGCTCACGGGGCTGTCTTCGATCCGCGTGGCTGCCGTGAGCCCGGCCTCGAGCGCGGCGATATAGACGAACGGTTTAAAGGCCGAACCGGGCTGGCGCTTGGCCTGTACCGCCCGGTTGAATTCGCTTCGGAAGAAGTCTGACCCTCCGACCATCGTCTTGATGTAGCCCGTCTGGGGTTCGATGGTGACGACGGCGCCCTCGGGCTGCTCCCGATCCGTTCGGCCCCGCCCCTTGGCTGAGGCGACCACGCTCCGGGACCCAAGCGTCTTGAGCCCCTCGCGGAGCGCCTGCTCGGCCTGGACCTGCATGGTGGAAGAGAGGGTGGTGTAGACATTCAGTCCGCCTTTGAACACCATGTCCTCCCCGTACTTCTCCGCGAGAAGCCCCCGGACATACTCGACAAAGTATTGGCCCGTCGTGCGTCGCCGTTCAGGGGGGAGCAGGCCGAGATCGGCGGCCAGGGCCGCTTTGATTTCGGGCGGCTTGATGGCCCCGACCTCCACCATCCGGTTCAGAACGTGGGCCCGGCGCCGTCTGGCAGCGTCGGGATGGTTAAACGGAGAGTAGCTCGTCGGGGCGCGTGGAAGGCCCGCCAGGAGCGCCGCCTCAGGAAGGGAGAGATCGGCCACGGACTTGCCGAAATAGGTTCGGGCTGCGGCCTCCACGCCGTAGGCACCATGACCGAAGTAGACTTGGTTGAGGTACATCTCGAGGATTCGGTCCTTGCTGTAGCGACGCTCGAGTTGGAGGGCGAGGAACGCCTCCTTGAGCTTTCGGTCCAGGCTCTTGTCCGGTGTGAGGAAGAGCACCTTGGCCAGCTGCTGGGTGATGGTGCTGCCGCCTTCCACGATGCGCCCGTGACGGAAGTTCTGATAGATCGCGCGCGCAATCCCCATCGGATCCACCCCGAAGTGGGAGTAAAACCGTGAATCCTCCACCGCGAGGACCGCGTCGTTGAGGGCCCTCGGAATCTGGGCGAGTGAAATAAAGATTCGCCGCTCCACTTGGAACTCGGTGATGGGCTCGTCGTTCTCGTCGTAGAGCTTGGACCCCTGGATCGGCTGGATGGTTTCCAGCTCGGTCACAGAGGGAAGCGAGCGGGGGAATACCGTGAAGGCCCAGAGGGCCGACACCCCCACGCCCAGGGCGCCCAAGAGGAAAGCCATTCCAACCACGAGGGCCAGTCGTCGGAGCCAGCTCCGGCGACTTTTCCGAACGGATCTGACATGTTTGCCACGGACCATACCATGCCATTATATCGACAAAGCCAAGGTCCCGCAGGTCGGGCCCCTTGCCTGAATCGACCCGGCTGTGATACATCCTGCGCTGGAGGACACCGTGACCGTTGAGGAGCAGCTTGCCCGCATCCGCCGTGGCACCACCGAGATTATCGTCGAGGCGGAGCTTCGCCAGAACCTGGAGCGCTCGGCGAAGTCCGGCGTCCCTCTCAAGGTGAAGCTGGGTCTTGACCCCACCGCCCCGGACCTCCACCTTGGCCACACCGTAGTCCTGCAAAAGCTCCGCGACTTCCAGGAGCTGGGCCACCAGGTGATCATCATCATCGGCGACTTCACCGGCCTGATCGGCGACCCCTCCGGCCGATCCGAGACACGGAAACCGCTCACCCGGGCTGAGATCGAGGCCAACGCCGAGACCTACCGGGCTCAGCTCGGGAAGATCCTGGACATGTCCCGGACCCGGGTGGAGTTCAATTCCACGTGGTTGGCTCCGCTTAAGCTGGAGGACCTCATTCGCCTCACGGCCACCGTGACCGTGGCGCAGCTGCTCCAGCGGGACGACTTCGCAGGCCGCTACGCTCTCGGGCGCCCCATCAACCTGCACGAGTTCCTCTACCCTCTCTGCCAAGCTTACGACTCCGTGGCCCTGGCCGCCGACGTAGAGCTGGGGGGGACAGACCAGACCTTCAACCTGCTCGTGGGCCGGGATCTCCAGCGAGCCTTCGGCCAGGAGCCCCAGGTCGCCATCACCACCCCGATCCTGGAGGGGCTGGACGGGACTCAGAAGATGTCCAAGAGCCTCGGCAACTATGTGGGGATTACCGAGCCGGCGGGCGAGATGTATGGCAAGCTCATGTCACTCCCCGACAGCTTGATGCTCCGCTACTTCACGCTGGTGACCCGGCTGCCCGAAGACGAGATCCGAGCCATGGCTCGCGACCTGGATCGGGGACAGGACCACCCCATGGAAGTCAAGAAGCGCCTGGCTTGGTCGGTGGTGGCCCAGTACCACGGCGAGGCCGCGGCGGCCGAAGCGCAAGCGGCCTTTGTGCGGATGTTCCAGGAGCGGAAAGCGCCAGAGAATATTGACGAAATAGAACTTGACCTCCCGGAGGAGAGCGGAGCGGTCCCTGGCAAGGTAGCGACTGAGCCAGAGTCGCTCTATCTATGGTGGGTCATCAAGGCGGCCGGGCTTGCCCCGTCCAATTCTGAAGCCCGGCGACTGATTCAGCAGGGCGCCGTCGATGTCGATGAAGCAAGGATCACGGACGTGAATTATGTCCTCGCCCCCCACAAGGGGTACTCGATCAAAGTGGGGAAACGGCGGTTCAAGAAAGTGAAGTTTAAGAAGCGGGTCATTCTGGGGTAGTGGTCCGAGCCCAAAAGAATCACTTGACAGATTGGGCAGGGCATCGGTAGTATGATCACTTGCCACTCCGTAAAAAGCTGGGGTGGGTGTTGAGAGAAGGCAGCGCGTCGTAGTCTTCTAGCTGACCTGTTTCAACTTTTCGGGGTTCTTCCCCGCCGCTCTTTGAAAATTGCATATGCTACTGGCTCACCGACGAGGTGTGTGAGCATCCGCTTCTGAGTTCACTTGCGCTCAATCCGATGCAATGGGTTTGGGCTCTAGGAACCAGGGTTATCTCTTGGCGAGTTTGATCCTGGCTCAGAGCGAACGCTGGCGGCGTACCTAACACATGCAAGTCGAACGAGGAGCGCCGGTGTAGCAATACATCGGTGCTTCTAGTGGCGTACGGGTGAGTAACACGTGAGTAACCTGCCCTCGAGACCGGGATACCCCCTCGAAAGGGGGGCTAATACCGGGTACGTTCCCCGGGACGCGAGTTCCGAGGAGGAAAGGTGGCGCAAGCTGCCGCTCGAGGAGGGGCTCGCGGCCTATCAGCTAGTTGGT
>CAYFIG010000063.1:0-8925 GCA_964342905.1 uncultured bacterium | reverse complement strand
TCCGGAACCCGCAACCCCTCCGGATAGCCTCCGTAGTAAAGAATAACGTTTTCCAGAGGCCAGCCGCGGAGGAAGAGGCCAGGTGTCTCGCGGTAATACGGAACAACCCAGTCAGTGGGACGGAGGGCATAGATGCTTCCCACGGAGATGGCCTCGTGGCCCTTGATCGGCCCAAAGGTGCCGACGCGCCCCTGACGCTGGAGCCGAATGAGCCGCTCGTCAAACCGGCGACCCAGCAGCATGATCCGATAGAGCCTCTTGAGATCTTCGCTCGGGATGGCAGGTTCAAGTTCCGAATCGGCTGTCCCGTCAACGCTGAGAATGGAGAGGAAGTCAATTGCTTCCGGCTGGTCAACAGGATGTCGAGGCATCTGCTCCTCCTCGTCGAGGTTCTCCGGTTCACATTGTAGTCCTGAATATGTCCTCGGACAACTCAACTCAGCGACGGGTCCCGGTCGTGCGAGGTCGGGCGATCCAGAAGCACGCCGCGGCTACACCAGAGAAGCCGACCGCGGTCAGGAAGGCCAAGCGATAGCTCCCGGTGAGGTCGTGGACCACGCCGCCGAACCACGGACCGAGGGCACCGCCGAGGCCGTTGCCGAGGTTCATGAGCCCGTAGATGACACCGAACCGCCGGCCGGCGAAGAGCTCCGCGACCATGGCGGTGATGATGGGGCCCCGGGCCCCGAACCCCAGGCCGAACAGGAGCGCGTACGCGTACAGCCATCCCGTGTGGGGCCAGACCTCCAGCAGAAGCAGCGCGACTGTGCCGGCGGCGGTGCAGGCGAAGGAAAGGGTCGCAGCTGACTCCCGGCCTATCCAATCCGAAATCGTCCCGAAGACGATCCGGCCGAGGCTGGACATAAACCCCGTCAGGCCGAAGATTCCCGCCACGAACATCCGCGGAAACCCCGCGTCTACCGCGAACGCGACCTGGTGGGTGAAAACGGGAAAGACCGCGAGCGGGGTGAAGAAATAGGCGAAGAAGAGCCCCCAGAACTTCCGGGTCGAGAGGGCAGCGCGGACCCCGATTCCATCTGTCTGAAGGGCTGCTTGCCCCTTTGGCGGACTGGAAGGTGTCACGGCTGGCGCCTCAGCGATCCCGAACCAGACGAGCGGACCCAGGCAGAGGAGGGTGGCGCCCCCGAGGATCAAGTAGGCCTGCCTCCACCCTTGCTGGGCGATGAGCCACTGGGCAAGGGGTCCTAAAAGCAGCACGCCGACCCCCATCCCCGAGAAGGCCAATCCGATCACCCTGCCCCGGTGGCGGGAGAACCAACCGGCCAGGAGCGCGCCGCTCGGTACCCAGCCCACGGCGGCGACCCCCGCGGCCGCCAGGATCCCGATAAAGAAGTAGAGCTGCCAGACGGATTGGATAAGGCTCGCCAACATGGTAGCGGCTGACAGGAGGAGGGCGCCGACCATAATGACCCGTCTCGGGCCAACCCGGTCCACCAGCATCCCAATCCCTGGCGAGAGCACGCCCTGGGTCACGGTGGAGAGCGAGAAGGCCCCGGCGGTCAGGCCCCGAGACCAGTGGAACTCTTCGATGAGGGAGACGAAAAAGATCGTGAAGGAGAAGAACAGGCCGTAGGCCGCTGCCAGCGCGACCCACACCACGCCGAGCACCACCCAGGGGGTCGCCCGGCCCCGGCCGGTCACGTCACGTCCCGAAGCTCTTCCAGCACCCTCTGGAGCTGGCGCGGGGCGAACCCCAACTGCCGCTGGATCACATTACGCGGGATGGGGTCGAGGGTCGTCAGGGTTCCAAGACCATGGGGCTTTGTTGACCGGCCCGTCCGCCGCGCTTGGCGTAGCAGTCGCGGCAGTAGACCGGCTTTCCGGCAGTGGGCTTGAAGGGCACCTGAGTCTCTTTCCCGCACGCGCTACAGACCGCGGAAAAGAGCTGCCGCTCTCCGGGAGTCGCCCTCGCGCTTCCGGCCGAACGCCGCGACCCGCGGCAGTCTTTACAGCGGGACGGCTGGTGCTGAAACCCCTTCTCGGCGTAAAAGGCCTGTTCGCCCGCCGAGAAGAGAAATTCCTTGCTACACTCCCGACACACGAGCACCTTGTCTTGAAACTCCATCGGCTGATCTCCCTGCTGGTATGGGGTTTCTAACGTCGGCCTTCTCCGGACGGACCTCTTACCTCCCGCACTGAGGTGAGACCAAACGGGCACCCGCTCCAGAGAGCGGGATCGGGACGCCAAAAGAAGAGGCGGGTAAGAGAGCGGGGAGCATCGACGAGTCTGTCAGGATTCTCTGCGCGTCGTATTCCGAAAAAGGGGAAACGTTAGAGGCACCTTAGCAAAGCCTCCCGAGGCCGTCAAGACCCTTCTCTAACCTCCCAGACTGTGCCGGCCCGGTCCACCTCCAGCACCCGCGCCGTACCTCGAAACCCGGCCTGGGCCAGGGCACGCTCCATTGCCTGCCCGACCGCGTTGGCCGAGCGGGGCGCTGCCGCGAGCAGAGACGGGCCTGCCCCGCTCAGCACACACCCCAGGGCCCCAGCCGCCCGGGCCGCCGCAGCCACCGCGTCCATCCAGGGAAAGAGGTGGCGTCGATAGGGCTGGTGGAGGCGATCGTCCATGGCAACAGCGAGGAGGTCAGGACGCTGAGCCTGAAGCCCGCCCAGGAAGAGGCCGATCCGCTGGACGTTGAATACCGCGTCGGCGCGCGGCACGCTCGTGGGGAGCACAGCGCGAGCCTCAGCCGTGGAGCCCTCCAGCTCAGGGATCAGCACCACCCAGCGGATCTCCCGAGGCACCGGCACGGACACCGCGACCACACTGCCATCGCTCCAGCACGCAACGGTCAGTCCTCCCAAGAGCGCGGCTGCCACATTGTCGGGATGGCCCTCGTGGGTCGCCGCGAGGTTGAGGAGGGCGAGGCGATCCAGCGGCTCCCCCAAGAGCGCGTTGGCCCCCACGATCCCTGAGAGCCAGGCCGCGGCGCTGGAGCCAAGTCCGCGGCCCACGGGGATTCGGTTCACGCAGGAAACCTTGAGACCCGTGAATCTCCGCCCCACCCGCTCATACACCGCGCGGGCGCCCCGGACTATGACGTTGTCGGGTCCTCGGTCAATCCGGTCCGCCCCTTCGCCTTCGATCGTCACGCTAACGTCGTCGGCAGGTTCCAGGGTCACCTCGTTGTGGAGCACCAGGGCCAGGCCCAGGGCGTCGAACCCGGGACCCAGGTTCGCCGAGGTGGCAGGCACCCGGACGCGCACAGACTTCACAGGCGGAAGATAGCAGACACAGTGCGCGACGGCTAGAGGCGCTTAAGGAGCCACTGGGGCGTGAGGCTGATGGCGAAGGAGTTGAGGACGACGTAGTAGTTGGTGAGAACCAGAAGCCCCACAACGACCAGGAGAATACCTGCGGCTCGCTCCACCACGCCGATGAACGGCCGGTATTGCTTGAAGAACCGGAGAAACCCGCCCAGGGCGAGGGAGGAGAGGAAGAACGGGAGCGCAAGCCCGGCCGAGTACGCCAGCAGGAGACTGACCCCCTTCTGCACCGTCTCTACCGTACCGGCCAGGGTGAGGATGGATCCCAGGATCGGCCCCACGCACGGGGTCCAACCGATTGCGAAGGTCACCCCCACCAGGAGCGAGCCGACGTAGCTTGCCGGCTTGGTCTTGAGCTGGAACTGCTGGGTCCGCCCGAGCCAGCTGATCCGGAGCACACCGGCGATATAGAGGCCAAAGACGATAATAAGCGCGCCGCCGATCTGGCGGATCCACTCTCGGTAGTCGAGCAGGAGCTGGCCGGCCGCGCTGAACGAGGCACCGAGGGCGACGAACACCACTGAGAACCCGATGATAAACGCCAGGGAGTGCACGATGATGCGGCGCCGATCCCCGCGGGTTTCCCCGGCGGTGAGACGATCCACCGACATCCCGGTGATGAGCGAGAGGTAGGAGGGGAAGAGGGGAAGGACACAGGGAGAAAGGAAGGAGAAGAGCCCGGCGGAGAACGCGACCAGGACTCCGAGGGATTCGCCCAGCCCCATCGCGATTTCCCCCTATCCTTGCTTCAGCAGAAGCTCGATCAGGGCGTGGGCGGCCTCGGAATCCCACTGCCGAGGTCCCACGGCGAGGGCGGCCAGGTTCCCCTTCTTGTTCACGAGGAAACTGGTGGGCAACCCCCGTACCTCGTATTTCAGGGCGAGTTCCATCTTCGGATCCAACCCGATGGGGAAGGTGAGTTTGTGCTCCTTCACGAACGGGGTCACCACCTGGGCCCCTTCCGCGTCGATGGAGACCGCCAGGACCATCAGCCCCTTGTCCTTGAAGCGCTGGTAGAGCCGCTCCATGGAGGGCATCTCCTCCTTGCAGGGCGGGCACCAGGTGGCCCAGAAGTTCAGGAAGACCACCTTCCCCGTGTAGTCGGCGAGCTTGAGCGATCTCCCGTCTGGTGTCGGCACGGTGAAGTTCTTTGCTGCCTTGACGTGGTTCGGCTTGATCAGCTCGAGCGCCTTGAAGGGATCCTGCGGGGCCGCGAGAGCGGGGGCGAGAGACAGAGCCAAGAGACAGATCGTGGCAATCACTCGTCGCCACATAAAAGTAGTATACCCGACGGGACGGTCAGGCACCAGGCGACCCTCTGATCTTCAAACAATTAAGCTTGGACTTCTATTCCTCCCTCAGGGCTTGACGGGGGGATTTGTCCAGCATATAAAGGGGCCACAACACAAAGATTCAACTAAGGAGGATTCATTTTATGGATGAGCACGAACTGAGAGAACTGCTGCACCGGGTCAAGACCGGCCAGCTGGGCCGCCGCGCCTTCATGCAGGCCATGTTGGGGTTGGGAATGACAGGTCCCATGGTCGCTCAAATGCTGGCCGCCTATGGCGTCCCGGCCCACGCCCAATCGAGGCCGGCCTTCACCCCCACCAGGCGGGGAGGCGGGGGGAAGCTCAGGGCCCTCTGGTGGCAGGCCTCGACTCTTCTGAACCCCCACTTTGCCACCGGCACCAAGGACCAGGACGCATCGCGGATCCTCTACGAGCCGCTCGCGGCGTACGACCCTGACGGGAACCTGGTCCCAGTCCTCGCCGCCGAGGTGCCGACACTCCAGAACGGCATGGTGTCCAAGGACGGCATGTCGGTCACCTGGCGACTGAAGAAGGGCGTGACATGGCACGACGGAAAGCCCTTCACCGCAGACGACGTCATCTTCAACTGGGAGTACGCCGTGGATCCGGCGACGGCGGCTGTCTCCTCCGGTCAGTACAAGGACATCGCGCGGATCGACACGCTCGACAGCCACACGGTCAAGATCGTCTTCAAGACCCCCTCGCCCTTCTGGTCTGCCCCGTTCTGCGGGCCGACCGGGATGATCATCCCCAAGCACCTCTTCGAGCCGTTCAAGGGCGCCAAGTCCCGGGAGGCGCCGACCAACCTGAAGCCCGTCGGCACCGGTCCCTACCGGTTCGTCGACTTCAAGCCCGGCGATGTCGTCCGGGGTGAGATCAACCCGAACTACCACGTGCCCAACCGGCCGTTCTTCGATCAGATCGAGATGAAGGGGGGCGGGGACGCCGTCTCAGCCGCGCGTGCCGTCATTCAGACCGGCGAGTTCGACTATGCCTGGAACATGCAGGTCGAAGACGACATCCTCAAGCGGATGGAGCAGGGCGGCAAGGGCCGCGTGGACATCTCCCTCGGGGGCAACATCGAGCACATCCAGTTGAACAACACGGACCCGTGGACGGAGGTGGACGGCGAGCGGGCGAGCATCAAGGCGCCTCACCCCTTCTTGACTGATCCCGCGGTCCGAGCTGCCCTGAACCTTCTCGTGGACCGCGCGGCCGTCCAGGAGCAGATCTACGGCCGCACCGGCATTGCGACAGCCAACTTCTTGAATGCCCCATCCCGCTTCCAGTCGAAGAACACCAGGTGGGAGTTCAATATCGAGAAGGCGAACAAGATCCTCGACGACGCGGGCTGGAAACGGGGGCCAGACGGGATCCGCGCCAAGGACGGAAAGAAGCTCAAGCTGGTGTATCAGACCTCGATCAACGCCCCCCGCCAGAAGAACCAGGCGATCGTCAAGCAGGCCTGCGCCAAGGCGGGCATCGACGTTGAGCTTAAGTCCGTCCTGGCCTCGGTGTACTTCTCGTCTGACCCGGCCAACTGGGACACGTACGGCCACTTCGCCACTGAGATCCAGATGTACACCACGACCATGACCCAGCCCGATCCCCAGCGGTTCATGGACCAGTTCACCTCCTGGGAGGTTTCGTCAAAGGCGAACAAGTGGACCGGCCGCAACATCACCCGCTGGCGGAATGAGGAGTACGATCGCCTCTGGAAGGCCGGGGAGGCTGAGATGGATCCCGTCAAGCGCGCGGCCCTCTTCATCAAGATGAACGACCTGGTCATCCAGAACGTGGTCGTCATCCCGGTGGTCTGGCGTCCCCGCGTCGCCGCCATCTCCCACCGGTTGAAGGAGGCGCAGCAGAGCGGCTGGGACTCGGATTTCTGGCACCTCCCCTACTGGTACAAAGAGGCGTAAGAGCGGATCGGGAAGGCCGGGCAATCCCGGCCCTCCCAATCTGATGTACAAGTACGTCCTGCGGCGCCTGCTTCAGGCGATCCCGCTTCTCTTTGGGATCAGCCTCGTCCTCTTCACGATCCTGGCCCTCGCTCCCGGCGACCCCTTCGAGGAACTCGCGACCAACCCGAACGTCCCTGCCGAGGTGCGGCTGAACCTCCGCGTCCAGTTCGGCCTCGACGACCCAATCCCCGTGCGCTACGTGCGCTGGTTCACCTCCATGCTCAAGGGAAATTGGGGCTACTCCTTCGTCAGCCGGGTGAACGTGGACCAGCTCATCCTCCAGCGCCTGCCGACCACGCTCTATATTCTCGGGATGGCCAACCTCCTCGCGATTCTCATCGCGCTGCCGGTCGGCATCTACTCGGCCGTCCGTCCCTACTCGCTCTTCGACCAGATCACGACCACCCTGGCTTTCATCGGCTTCTCCCTCCCCACCTTCTTTACCGGGCTTCTCTTCATCCTCTTCTTCTCCATCTACCTGGACTGGCTTCCCTTCATCTATCGCGCCGACATCGACGCGACGGGGGTTCGCTGGGTCCTGGAGCAGCTGAAGCAGGGAATCATGCCGATCGCAGTCCTCGGCCTCTTCGAGGGCGCCTCGCTCACGCGCTTCGTCAGGGCCGCGGTCCTCGAGGTCATCCGCCTGGACTACGTCAACACGGCCCGCGCCAAGGGGCTCAGCGAAGGCCGGACCATCGTCACGCACGTCCTCCGGAACGCTCTCATCCCGGTGGTGACGCTGGTGGCGCTCCAGATGCCGCTCATCTTCACCGGGGCGGTCATCACCGAGCAGATCTTTCGGGTCCCGGGGATCGGTTCGCTCCTGATCGCCTCGATCCTGGCCAGCGACACCCCGGTCGTCATGGCCATCACCTTCGTCTACTCGGCGCTCGTGGTGGTCTTTAACCTCATCGCCGACATCCTCTATGGCTGGCTCGACCCCCGCATCGCCTACCGCTGAGCTCCTGGCGCGGCGCCCCATCGTCCTCGCGCCGGCGCGCCCGTATTCGCTGTGGGAGGACGCGTGGCGCCGCTTCCGCCGCCACCGGCTGGCGATGTTTGGCGCGCTTGTCCTGCTCGTGATGACCGTCGGGACTCTGGCGGGACCCCTGGTCTACCGGACGCCCATCGACGAGATCGACTTCAAGGCCAAGCTCCAAGGGCCGAGCCGACTCCACCCGCTGGGCACGGACGACCTCGGCCAGGACATCCTGGCGCGGATCCTCTACGGCGGGCGGATCTCCCTTGCGGTGGGAATCACGGCCATGCTCATCGCCATCACGCTCGGCATCCTCGTGGGAGCGGTGGCGGGCTACGTGGGCGGCGCCTTGGACAACATCCTCATGCGGATCACCGACCTCTTCCTGTCACTGCCACAGCTGCCGTTGCTCCTGCTGATCGTCTACCTGTTCAGGGACTTTGTGCGGAAGGCCTTCGGGCCAGAGCTGGGAATCTTCCTCCTGATCGTCGCCGTGATCGGGAGCCTCAGGTGGATGCCGGTGGCGAGGCTGGTGCGCGCATCCTTCCTCTCCCTCAAGGAAAAGGAGTTCGTGGAGGCTGCCCGCTGCCTCGGCGTGCCCCCCTGGCGCCAGATTGTCCGGCATATCCTCCCGAACGCGCTAGGACCGGTAATCGTTGCCGCCTCCCTTGGGGTCGGGACAGCGATCATCGCTGAATCCTCGCTTTCGTTTCTGGGGCTCGGCTTCCCGCCCGACATCCCGACGTGGGGCAGGATTCTCTTCGACGCCAAGGACAACCTCGACCACGCGCCGCACTGGGCCATCTTCCCCGGCACCGCGATTTTTCTCACCGTCCTCTCGATTAACTACATCGGTGACGGCTTGCGCGATGCGCTTGATCCCAGAAAGGTGCTATAGAGAAAGGTGCTGTGATGACTGACCTCTGCTTGACCCCTGCAACCACGCTGAAGCGCCTGATCCGCCTGAAAAAGGTCTCGCCCGTCGAGGTGGTGCGCGCCGTGCTGGACCGGATCGAGCGGGTCAACCCGAAGCTCAACGCCTACTGCACGCTGGTCCCTGACCTCGCCCTCAAAGCGGCGCGGGCCGCCGAGCGCGCCGTGATGAAGAAGAAGGCGCTTGGACCCCTGCACGGAGTTCCAGTCTCAATCAAGGACCTGGTGCCCACGGCAGGAATCCGCACGACCTGGGGCTCAAAGATCTACGAGCATCACGTGCCGGATGAGGACGGATTGGTCGTTCAACGGCTCAAGGGGGCCGGGGCCATCGTGATCGGGAAGACCAACACGCCCGAGTTCGGCGCGGGCGGCAACACGTTCAACGCCATCTTCGGCGCGACGCGCAATCCGTGGAACCCCGCTCTCACCTGCGGCGGCTCGAGCA
>CAYFIG010000062.1:0-8939 GCA_964342905.1 uncultured bacterium | reverse complement strand
CCATGATGGCCATCGTCCTGGCCCAAGCGTTCCTTGAAAAGTTCGGCGGTGACAGTCTGGAAGAGATCCGCCGGAACTACCAGTCCTACCAGGAATCGCTGAAGGGCTGGTAGCCCCCGCTTCCCTCTCCCCTGCCTCACCCTACCTCTCCCCCGCTGGGGGAGAGGAGAAGAGGTGAGGGGGCATCATCGCGGAGAGGGTCATGGTGAGAGGAACACGGCGTGACGCAGAAAAATCCGACACCACGAGATCGCGCCCGCCGATTGCGTCGTGATCAGACGGAAGCCGAGCGGAAGCTTTGGGCACGACTGCGCGACCGGGAGTTGGATGGTGCAAAGTTCCGGCGCCAACATCCTATCGGCCCGTTTATCGTCGACTTCTGCTCTCCGGAACACCGCCTAATCATAGAGCTGGATGGCGGTCAGCACGCCATACGAGCTGAAGCGGACCGCAAACGGAGTGAGTTCTTGGCTCGGCGAGGCTATAGCGTCTTGCGTTTTTGGGACAACGAGGTTTTCCAGGACGTCGAAGCCGTGCTACAGCAGATTGCGCGAGTACTGCGGAACCCTCACCCTAGCCCTCTCCCTTCCAGGGAGAGGGGAAGTGTTGACTCTTAGAAGCGATGACGGAGATCACGGCCAACTTGGGTCCGCGCTCCTACCCGATCGTGGTGGGCCCGGGGAGCCTTGCCCTCGTGGGGGAGCGGCTCCGCGGGCTCGGCGCGGGGAGGCGAGCCGCGCTGCTGAGCGATCGCTCCATCATGGCCCTCCACGGAGTCCGCGTGGCCGCGAGCCTTGCCGCTGCCGGCTTTGCGGTCACCGAGATCACCGTGCCTGAGGGAGAGGCTGCTAAAACGCTCGCAGTGGCAGAGCGCTGCTGGGAGGCCTGCCTAGCGGCAGGGCTTGACCGCACCTCCACCCTCCTGGCCCTCGGCGGCGGAGCGGTGGGAGACCTGGCGGGCTTCGTGGCTGCGACCTACATGCGGGGGATCCACCTCGTCCAGCTTCCCACCACGCTCCTGGCCCAGGTCGATGCCGCCATCGGCGGCAAGAACTCCATCGACCATCCTCGGGCAAAGAACCTCATCGGCACCTTTCACCAGCCCCGCCTCGTCATTGTGGACCCCGTGGTGCTCACAACGCTCCCGGAGCGGGAGTTCAGGTCAGGGCTGGCGGAAGTGGTCAAGCACGGCATCGTCCTGGACGCCGAATACTTCATCGATCTCGAGGCCTGCGTCTCCAAGATCCTGAGCCAAGACCTTCCCGCGCTCGAGCGCGTCATCGCCGGCTCCTGCCGGCTGAAGGCCCGGATCGTGGAGGCTGACGAAACCGAGGTGGAGCTGCGAGCGGTGCTGAACTACGGCCACACCGTCGGCCACGCCCTCGAGGCCGTCACCGGATACTCCCGATGGACCCACGGCGAGGCTGTGGCGCTGGGAATCTCGGTGGCCGCCCGAATTGCCGAGCGCCTCGGCCTCGCCGACCCCGAAACTACCCGGCGTCAGGTCCGGCTGCTCGAAGCCTTCGGGCTCCCAGTCACCTTTACCGGGGTGGAGCCGAGTCTCATCCTGGACGCCATCCGCCGGGACAAGAAGGCTCGGGAGGGCCGGGTTCCTTTCGTCCTCGCCCCCAGGATCGGAGCCCACCGGCTTGTCTTCGACATCCCGCCGGAAGTCGTGGTCGACGCGATCCGGGAGATTCAGGTGCATGCTCCTGCGCGAGGTCAGCGACGCTAAGCGGGGCGCCCGCCGCGCGGTTGACAACCGACTGGCCCTCTCCGTATAAGAAAAATGCGATGGTTGATCCTACCCCTCGACCAGGCGGGGCAGAAGCGGCCCAGGATCCCGGGATCGCCAGCGCCATCCGCCGGTATGAGGAGCGGCTGGCTAAGGATCCGACGTCGCTGGCATTCGCGCCGCTGGCCGAGGCCTACCGGAAGGCCGGACGGACCCGGGAGGCCATCGCGCTCTGCGAGGCCGGGCTTCGGCGTTATCCGCACTACACCACGGCCCGTGTGATCCTTGCGAAGGCGTACCTTGCCGAGGGAAACCAGGAGGGCGCCGTTGCTGAGCTCATGACTGTCGTCGCCCGGTCCCCCGCGGACGTCCAGAGCCGACGGCTTCTCGCCGACCTCGCCGTGAAGCGGGGTGACCTCGAGCAGGCGGTGGCGCACCTGGAGCGGGTGATGGAGCTGGACCCGACAGACCGGGACTCGCGGGCCACGCTGGAGCTGCTTCGGGGCCAACGCGGCGCCGGCGAGGGCTCGGCGATCCAGCGACTCCTGGACGACGATACCTTCATGACCGAAACCTTCGGCGGTCTTTGTCTCCAGCAGGGGCTGGTGGATGAGGCCGCCTCGATTTTCCTCCGGATCATCAAGCGCGATCCGGCCAACGCCACGGCGCGGCAGCGGCTGGAGGAGGCCCTCAGCGCCAGACGAGACCGACGGAAAGGATAGCGCCACCATGCAGGTTTCCACCAACGACTTTCGTAAAGGCTTGAAGATCGAGCTGGACGGCGCTCCCTACACCATCGTGGACTTCCAGCATGTCAAGCCGGGGAAAGGCGGCGCCTTTGTCCGGACCAAGCTCCGGCACCTCAAGCTCGGGACCGTCATCGATAAGACGTTCAGGGCTGAAGAGAAGGTCCCCCTGGTCAACTTCGAGGAGAAGCGGATGCAGTTCCTCTACCGGGACGACGGCTTCCACTTCATGGATTTGCAGACCTACGACCAGATCTCCCTCTCGGCAGACGAGGTGGGAGAGGTCCGGGATTTCCTCAAGGAGAACACCGAGGTGGACGTGTTCTACGTGGACGGGGCGCCGATCGGGATCGAGCTGCCAACGTTCGTGGAGCTGACAGTGGTGAAGACCGAGCCAGGGGTCCGCGGGGACACTGCCTCGGGAGGCTCCAAGCCTGCCACGCTGGAAACAACTGCTGTCATCACGGTGCCCCTCTTCATCAACGAGGGGGACCTGGTCAAGGTGGACACGCGGACCGGCGCCTATATCAGCCGCGTGGCGGCCGCCTCGGGGTCGGTGTAAGCGCGATGCCCCGAGACCCGAGCGCGCGGTCTCGGGACGCCACAGACATGTCTCGACTCACGATTGAACTGTACGCGATCCTGGACCGGGCGGCGAGCCGGGGCCGGGATATCAGAGAAATCCTCGACGCGGTTATCGCCGGGGGCTGCCGGATGGTTCAGCTCCGAGAGAAAGAATGGTTCACCCGCCAGCTTCTTCCCCTGGCCCAGGAGCTACGGGATCGGACCGGGAAGGCCGGGGTCACCTTCATCGTCAACGATCGCCTCGACGTGGCGCTCGCCGTCGAAGCTGACGGCCTCCATGTGGGGCAGGATGACCTGCCCGCTCCGATCGCGCGGCGGCTCCTCCGCCCGGGAATGATCCTTGGGGTTTCCAGCCACAGCCTTGACCAGGCGCGGCAAGCCGAGGCCGACGGAGCCGACTACGTGGCGGTGGGCTCGATCTACCCGAGCGGAACCAAGCCAGCATTTGAGCTCGTGGGCGTGGAGCTCCTCCGCCAGGTCCGGCCTCTCCTTCATGTCCCGCTTATCGCGATCGGGGGCATCACTCCCGGCAACGTAGGCGAGGTGATCCGGGCAGGCGCTGACGGGGTGGCCGTCATCTCAGCGCTCTGCGCGGTCCCCGACCCGGCCCAGGCCGCACGCGCGTTTTTAGAATGTATCCGGGCCGCCCGGACCAGTTGACCATATTGACAGCGCAGGAAAAGCCGCTATAATGACGCGCAGATATCCGGCTGATCCTGCCTCGTAACTCGTTTGGACTTCTTGAGCAAAGGAGGGAGCCTGATGAATATTTTCTGGTTTCGCACCTTGTTGATCCTCCTCGCGCTTCTTGCCCTGGTGCTCCCGCCGACCTTTCAGGCAGACGCCCAGCAGAAGGGCGTCATCAAGATCGCCACCCAGAGTCCCCTCTCCGGTGGCCAAGCCGCCTTGGGCGAAGGTCTCAAGCTGGGGACCCAGCTGGCGATCGACCAGCTGAAGGGCCCGATCGACAAGCTCGGCTTCAAGGTGGAACTCGTCCCCTTCGACGACCAGGCCAAGCCCGACGTCGGGGTGGCCAACGCCAAGAACGTCATCGCTGACAAAGATATCCTGCTCGTGATCGGCCACCTGAACTCTGGTGTCGCCATCCCTTCCTCCGAGGTCTACAAAGACGTCCAGCTTGCAATGATCTCCCCTGCCAACACCAACCCCGTCGTGACCGACCGGAACTACTTGAACGTCAGCCGGGTCTGCGGCCGCGACGACGTTCAGGGCGTGGTCGGAGCCGAGTTCGCCAAGGGCCTCAAGATCAAGACCGCGTACGTAATCCACGACAAGACCACCTACGGGCAGGGCGTGGCCGAGTTCTTCAGAGATCACGCGAAGAAGATCGGTATCGAAGTGGTCGGCTTCGAGGGGACAGAGGAGAAATCCAACTTCGACCCGATCATTACTCCCATCAAGGCGAAGAACCCGGATCTGATCTACTTCGGCGGGATCTACGACCAGGCGGCCCCGTTCTTCAAGCAGGCCCGGGAGAAGGGCGTGAAGTCTAAGTTCATGGGGCCCGATGGATTGGACTCCTCAGACCTGACCAAGATCGCCGGCAAGGCTGTGGGGGGGATGTACTACACCTCAGTCGCCGGTCCGGTTACGGTATATCCGAAGGCCAAGGAGTTTGCTAAAGCGTACAAGGAGAAGTTCAAGAAAGATCCCGAGCCATTCTCCGCCCAGGCCTATGACGCCACGGCCATCGGGCTTGGGGCCATAGAGGCCGGCATCAAAGCGGCCGGTGGCAAGGCGCCCTCCCGCGAAGCGGTCTCGGTGGCGATTCGGAAAACCAAACACACCGGGCTCACCGGCACCATCGAGTTCGACGAGAAAGGCGATCCCAAGAAAGCCCTCTACTTTGTCCTCCAGGTAGCCTCCGATGACCCGGCCAAGTGGGGAGAGAACAAAGAGGTCAAGCGGCTTGAGATCGCCGCACCGCCGTTGAAAAAGTAATCCGAGGACTCATGGGCCCGCGAGGGGGAGGGGCCGACTCAGGCCCCTCCCCTTTCTTCTTTCACCAATGGATCTTCCCCTGCTGATCGCCATCTTTCCCCAGGTGCTGCTGGATGGCCTCATCCTGGGGTTCATGTACGCCCTGATCGCGCTGGGCTACACCATGGTCTACGGCGTACTGGAGTTCATCAACTTCGCCCACAGCGAGATTTTCGTCGTAGGGGCGTTCGTGGGAGTGGAGATCCTCCTCGGGCTCAAGGCCGCGGGGATGCTGGACTTCCTCTCGCCGTTCCTGGTGCTGGTGCTGCTCCTCCTGGCCGGGATGGCCGCCAGCGCGCTCCTGGCGGTCACGGTCGAGCGGATCGCCTACCGACCGCTGCGCGGGGCTCCCCGCCTGATTCCTCTCATCTCTGCCATCGGGGTTTCCTTCTTCCTCCAGGACGCGGTCCGCCTCTTCGAGAGCATCTGGCGCAACGCCTTCAACCTCGTCTACCCCACCATGGACCAGCTCAACTACCGATTCCAGCTTACCGAGACCATTGACGTGTCGGTGAAGTCGCTGGTGGTGATCGCGGCCGCGTTGGTGATGCTCTGGGTCCTCCAGTTGATCGTGACCCGAACCAAGGTAGGCAAAGCCATCCGGGCCGTCGCTGAAGATCAGGCCACAGCCAGCCTGATGGGAATCAACGTCAACCGGATGATCTCCCTCACGTTCCTGATCGGCGGGGCCATGGGCGGCGCGGCCGGCGTCCTCTTCGGGATCCAGTACAGCCTGATCAACCCTTACACCGGCTTCATCCCCGGGCTCAAGGCGTTCACCGCCGCGGTTCTGGGCGGGATCGGCAACATCCCCGGCGCCATGATGGGCGGGCTCGTGCTCGGGCTTCTCGAAGCCTTCGCCGCCTCCTATCTCTCCCTCCTGACCGGGGGCGCGTTCGGGGCCGAGTATAAGGACATCTTTGCCTTCTCGATCCTGATCCTGATCTTGATCTTCAGGCCGAAGGGTCTTCTCGGCGAAGTCGTGCGGGAGCACGCCTAATGGCCTGGCTGACCGCGCTGCTCAACCGGCCCTGGTCGGCCACGAGCCTCGCCGTCGCCGTCATTGCCCTCTCGTCCTACGCCGTAGCCCATTTCCCCCGCTCGCTCATCGCCTTCCTCCTCTTTCAGGCGTCCATCCTTCTCCTCTACTTCGCCCGCATCGCCCCCTGGCTCAAATTCTCGCTCGGCATCCTCACCCTCGGAGTCCTGATGCCGATCCTTGGAACGATCAACGGCTATTACCTTGAAGTCGCCACACAGGTTGGAATTTTTGTTGCATTAGCGCTGGGCCTCAATATCGTGGTCGGCCTGGCCGGACTCCTGGACCTGGGCTACGTGGCTTTCTACGCTGTGGGAGCGTACACGTGGGCGATCTTCGGCTCGCCCCAGGCCGGGAAGTTTATCTCCGAGGCGGTGGCCCGCTTCCCGCTGGCCGGGGAGTGGTTTTTCGTCTTCCTCGCCCTCGGCGTCATCGTAGCGGCCCTCGCGGGGGTCCTGCTGGGTCTTCCGGTTCTCCGATTGCGGGGCGATTACCTCGCCATCGTGACTCTGGGCTTCGGCGAGGTTGTCCGCGTGCTCGCCAACAATCTGGACAAACCCATCAACCTCACCAACGGCCCGAAGGGGATCACGCCGATTCAACGGCCACCGCTGTTCTTCCAGCCGGTGCTGAACGTGCTCGGGATCCAGGCATCTCCCACGGTCCTCTACCCTCTCTACTTTTACTTCCTGGTGCTGCTGATCGTGGTGATCGTCATCCTGGTGAACCGGCGGCTGGAGGATTCCCACATCGGCCGCGCCTGGGAAGCCATCCGCGAGGACGAGGTGGCGGCCCAGGCCATGGGGGTCCCGCTGGTTCGGATGAAGCTCCTGGCCTTTGCCTGCGGCGCCTCCTTCGCCGGGGCGATGGGGGTTCTTTTCAGCGCCAAGCAGGTGTTCATCAACCCCGAGTCCTTCACCTTTCTGGAGTCCATTGGGGTCCTGGCCATGGTGATTCTAGGCGGCATGGGATCCATCCCCGGCGCCATTCTGGGGGCCACGGTCGTGACGGTGCTGAACCTCCAGGTGCTCAAGGGGCTCTCGCTCTGGCTCAACGAGCTCCGGAACGCGGGAGTCACGATCCTCGGGTACAACATGGCCAATCTCCCGACCCAGCTCGAGCCAGCCAAGTACGAGCGGATGGTCTTCGGGATGATCCTGGTCCTCATGATGATCTTCCGGCCTCAGGGCATCCTGCCTGCCCGACGCCGCACCCGCGAGTTCCGGGGAAGTTAGGTGGGCACGCTTCTCGAGGTCCAAGCGATTACGAAACGGTTCGGGGGGCTTGCCGCGCTCAACCGGGTGGACTTCCGGCTGGAGGAGGGACAGATCGCCTCGATCATCGGCCCCAACGGAGCAGGCAAGACGACCCTATTCAACATCCTCACCGGAATCTACCCTCCCGACGAAGGCGAGGCGACCTTTCAGGAGCATTCGCTCCTCGGGCTTCGGCCAGACCAGATCACTGCCCTCGGTATCTGCCGCACCTTTCAGAACATCCGGCTCTTCGCCAACATGACCGCGATGGAAAACGTCCTCGTGGGGATGCACTGCCGGGTCTCGCTCTCCATGGCGGATGTCCTGGCCCGGACTCCCCGGTTCCGGCAGGAGGAGGACTCTCTCTGGAGCCGCGCGGCTCAGCTCCTGGACGTGGTGGGCCTCGGGACCAAGGCAAACGAGCTGGCCAAGAACCTCCCCTATGGAGACCAGCGGCGCCTCGAGCTGGCCCGGGCCTTGGCCTCAGCGCCAACGCTGCTCCTTCTGGATGAGCCCACAGCCGGGATGACCCAGGGAGAGGCGGGGAGCCTGATGGCCCTGCTCAGACGGCTCATCGTCGAGTACGGCCTCACCATCCTCCTGATCGAGCACAACATGCGGGTCGTGATGGAAGTCTCCGATCGGGTGACGGTGCTCGATTACGGAGAAAAGATCGCCGAGGGGAAGCCGGCTGAGGTGCAGAAGGACCTGCGGGTCATCGAAGCCTACCTGGGGCGGCGGGCACCTGGTAGGCTCCAAGGCGCCGGGGGACACGCCAGTGCTTGAGGTGACGGACCTGCACGTCTACTACGGCGAGATCCACGCCTTGAAGGGCGTGACCCTCAGCGTGAGCAAAGGCGAGATCGTCACCCTCCTTGGCAACAACGGCGCCGGCAAGACCACCACACTCAAAACCCTCTCCGGGCTCCTGGTCCCGCGCCAGGGGCGGATCGCCCTCGAAGGAGAACCGCTCGTGGGCGTCCCGCCTCACGAGATCGTGCAACGCGGGATCGCGCATGTCCCGGAGGGGCGACGGATTTTCAACCGGCTGACAGTGCTCGAGAATCTCGAAATGGGCGCGTACACGCGCGTTGACGGGAGCGTCGCTCAAGATTTCGAGCGCGTGTTTAGCATTTTCCCCCGGCTCAAGGAGCGGCGGAGCCAGGTGGCGGGCACCCTTTCTGGCGGCGAGCAGCAGATGCTGGCCATCGCGCGGGCGCTGATGGCCGCGCCGCGGTTGCTCTTCCTCGACGAACCCTCCATGGGGCTGGCGCCGGTTCTGGTGGAGCAGATCTTCGAGACCATCCTGGACATCAACCGTCAAGGCACAACGATCCTCCTCGTCGAGCAGAACGCGGCCATGGCGCTCTCCATCGCCCACCGGGGGTACGTGCTGGAGACCGGCGCCGTCGTGCTCTCCGGCTCGGCTGCCGAGCTCCAGGAGAACCCCGAGGTGCGCCGCGCCTACCTCGGGGAGGTGTGAATCAAGACTTGCACGAGGCTCGGATTGGCTTCAGGGCAGGGTGCCGATCCGGGTGAGATGACGGACGCGAGGAAGGGTGTGCGTGTGCTCGAAG
>CAYFIG010000061.1:0-9003 GCA_964342905.1 uncultured bacterium | reverse complement strand
TGGTGGGGCCGTTGGCTCCCTCCACGATGAGGGTGGTCTTGATCCGGTTGGCGTTATCCTCTCGAATCTGGGAGCCCACGGCCGCCGGAATCAGGACATCGCACGGGAGCTCCAGGAGCTCGGGGTTCGAGACCGTCCGAGCGTCAGCGAAGCCCGTGACCGAGCCGCCCTCGCGCACGTGGGCCTCGAGCTGACGGATGTCCAGGCCCATTGGGTTGTACACCCCGCCGTTGGCGTCGCTCACTCCCACGACCAGGCACCCCTCCCGCCAGAGCAGGCGAGCCGCCACAGCCCCGACGTTGCCGAACCCCTGGATCACGACCCGGCGACCCTTGAGATCCAGTCCCAGGTGACGTCCAGCTTGGTAGAGGGTATAGACGATCCCGCGGCCTGTGGCTTCCCGCCGACCCGCCGACCCGCCGATGATCAACGGTTTTCCGGTTACGACCCCCGGCACGGTCTTTCCCTGAGTCATCGAATATGTATCCATCACCCAGGCCATCACCTGCTCATCGGTCCCAAGGTCTGGGGCAGGAATGTCAAGGTCGGGACCGATCAGAAGGATGATCTCGGCGGTGTAGCGCCGGGTCATCCGCTCCAGCTCCTTTTTGGACATGGCCCTCGGGTTACACCGCACCCCGCCTTTGGCGCCGCCGTAGGGGAGGCCCATCAAGGCGCACTTCCAACTCATGAGCATTGCCAGGGCTGAGACCTCTCCCAGGCTCACATCCTCGTGGTACCGGAGCCCGCCCTTGGTGGGACCTAACACGGTGTTGTGGTGCACCCGGTAGCCGATGAAGATTTCAGTCCGTTCATCATCCATGAGAGTAGGAACGGAAACTACAAGGGCTCGGCGCGGGTAGCGGAGGCGCTCATGGATGTTTGGCTCTAGATCGATCCTCTCCGCGACCGTATCCAGTTGGTTCAGGACTGTCCTATAAAGCTCTGATTCAAACTCTAATTTGCCAGACATAACGAAAATTCCTACTTGACACGCATAATTGGGTGTGCGAGAATCCGACTATAACTATCGGAGATAAAAAGAATCGGACATAACTCATGCTCCGTTTTACCAAACGTGCCGATTACGGGTTAATGGCGATTCATTATATCGCCTTCCATCAGGAAGACGGGGCTCTAAGCTCGAAGCGCATTGCCGAAACGTTTAACATCCCCCACGAGCTTCTGGCCAAGATCCTCCAGCGACTTGCCAAGAAAGGGCTCATCGAGAGTCACAACGGCCCCAGGGGAGGCTACGTCCTGACTAAAGCCCCGCAGGACATCACAGTGGGGCAGGTGATTAGGGCCTTGGAGGGCCCTATCAACATTGTGAGCTGTTTGGAGGACCTGGACTGCCCCCAGTTCCCTCGGTGTAACCTCAGGCGTCCGGTGCAGAAGATTCAAGCCAGCATCACCTACCTCCTGGACACTATGACGCTGGCCGAGTTGATGGGGGATACCTTCCCGGTCCTTGAACTCACGGCAGCTAATTAGGAGACCTTACCCATGGCTTTGAAGTTGCCGATTTTTATGGACAGTCCTTCGACCACCCCAGTGGACCCCCGGGTTCTTGAGACCATGCTTCCCTATTTCACCGAGAAGTTCGGGCACCCGTCGAGTCGTAACCACCCCTTCGGCTGGGAGGCTGAGAAGGCGGTGGACCAGGCCCGAGAACAGATCGCCAAGCTGATCGGAGCCCGGGACCCGAAAGAGATTGTCTTCACCTCCGGCGGGACAGAATCGATCAACCTGGCCCTCAAGGGGATTGCCGAGATGTACCGGGAGAAGGGGAACCACATCGTCACCACGGCCATTGAGCAGCGGGCCGGCCTCGATGTCTCGAAGCGGCTCGAGCGGCAAGGGTGCATGGTCACCAGTGTCCCGGTGGGGCAGGATGGCCTCGTGGATGTGGACGAGATCCGGAAGGCGATCACCGACAAGACCATCCTGATCTCGGTCATGTTTGCCAACAACGAGATCGGCACGATCCAGCCGATCGCCGAGATTGGCAAGCTGGCCAAGGAGAAAGGAATTGTCTTCCACACCGACGCCACCCAGGCGGTGGGGAAGATCCCGGTGGACGTGGAGGCCATGGGGATTGACCTCCTCTCCTGTACGGCTCATCTGATCTATGGCCCGAAGGGGATCGGGGCCCTCTACGTCAGGCGCAAGAGTCCTCGGGTCAGGATCGCGCCCATTATCGACGGGGGCGGCCACGAACGAGGCATGCGGTCCGGCACGGTGCCTGTCCCGCTGGCTGTCGGCTTCGGGAAGGCGGCTGAGATCTGCACGGAAGTGATGTCCGAAGAGAGAACCCGTTTGAAGGCACTCAGGGACAAGCTCCAGGATCGGATCCTCTCCTCCCTGGACGAGGTGTTCCTCAACGGGCACCCAGAAAAGCGTCTCCCCCACATCTTGAACGTGTCTTTCGCCTATGTGGAGGGCGAATCGGTTCTGATGGGAGTGAACAAGGAGGGCGCCATCTCCTCGGGCTCGGCGTGCACCTCGTCCACCCTCGAGCCCTCGTACGTCATCGCGGCGCTGGGGGTGGATTCTGAGCTGGCTCACTCCTCGATCCGGTTTGGGCTTCACCGGTTCAACACGGAGGAGGAGGTCGACTATATCGGGACTCGGATCGTCGAGGTGGTGAAGCGTCTCAGGGACATGTCCCCGCTCTACGAGCTGGCCAAGGAGGGCGTGGATATCAAGTCGATCAACTGGAAGGCGGAATAGACGCCACCGGTCGGTAAGGAGGACTCACACACATGGCCTACAGCGAGAAGGTCATCGATCACTACAACAACCCCCGCAACGTGGGCTCGCTCCCCAGGGAGACCCCGGGTGTGGGGACGGGACTCGTGGGGGCGCCGGAGTGCGGCGACGTCATGAAGCTCCAGATCAAGGTGAACCTGGACACCGGGATCATCGAGGACGCCAAGTTCAAGACGTTCGGGTGTGGCAGCGCCATTGCCTCCTCCAGCCTGGCCACGGAGTGGCTGAAGGGCAAGACCGTCGAGGAGGCCAAGAAGCTCAAGAACACGGACATCGTCAACGAGCTCCGGCTGCCCCCGGTGAAGATCCACTGCTCCGTCCTGGCCGAGGACGCCATCAAGGCGGCGATCGCGGACTTCCAGGAGAAGTGGGCTAAGAAGGAAGCCTCGGCGGCTTCCGCCGCGTCCTAAGAGCGGAAGGCGATCTCAATCGAAGGAGGGGCACATAACTATGGCAGTGCATCTCAGCGAGGCTGCGGTCAAGCAGGTCAAACAGCTCATGGAGGAGCAGAACCTCCAGAATGTCTTTCTCCGGATGGGAGTCAAGGGAGGCGGCTGCTCAGGCCTCTCGTACTCCCTGGAGTTTGACACCGAGCTGGGCCCCCACGACAAGACGCTCGACATTGACGGGATCAAGGTCGTGGTAGATGCCAAGAGCTACCTCTACCTGGTCGGGACCACCCTGGACTACGTGACCCAGGGCCTGACCGGAGGCTTCACCTTCGTGAATCCCAAGGCGAAGTCGACCTGCGGCTGCGGAACCTCGTTCTCGGCGTAGCGTCGCGATCTCGGACAGAACCTGGGCCCGGAGGTGAGACGGGAGCCAGCATAGCCAGACCGTCGCGCAAGGAGAGAGATTCGGAAACGGGCCCGAGCGGGCCTGTTTCTATTTTGGAGAGGGGATGTCGGTCAGGACGGACTACTTCGAGGTCTTCGGGTTGCCCCGGAAGCTTGGCATCGACCCGGAAGAGCTCCAGCGCCGGTTTTACGAGCTCTCCCGTCGGGTGCACCCGGACTTCTTTCAGACTGCGACGCCCGCCGAGCAGGCCGGGAGCCTCGAACGCTCCGCGCTCATTAATCGGGCCTATCGCACCCTTCGCGACCTCGTGTCTCGAATCGAATACCTGATCCAGCTCGAGGAGGGGCGAGAGACCAAAGAGGGCGCCACGGGGATCAAGCCCAAAGCGCCAGCGGATCTGCTGGAAGAGATGCTGGAGGTCCAAGAAGCCCTCCAGGAGGCGAAAGCAAGAGGCCTTGACGACGCGGCGCACCGACATCTCCGGGACGAGCGAACGCGGCTGGTGGAGCGGCGAACCGCTGAGGAGGCCTCGCTCCAGGCCCTTGCTCGCGAGTGGGACGCTCTGGTGGACGGGAATGGCGACCGGAAAGGGCTCTTGGACCGGATGAAGCAGGTTCTGGCCACCCGGGCCTATCTCAATACTGCCATCAACGACTTGAGCGAAGCGCTCGGAGAGGAGACGCATACGAATGCCTCGCATCGTCGGCATTGACCTGGGCACGACCAACAGCCTGGTCGCCTACATGAAGGACGGCCTCCCCACGGTCATCCCAGACCGGGAGGGACAACTGCTCCTTCCTTCGGTCGTGACCTTTACCGCGGATGGTGTGCTGGTGGGAGAGCCCGCGAAGCGGCAGCTCGTGAAGAACCCTGGGCAGACGATCTATTCGGTCAAGCGGTTCATGGGGAAGGGCTACGACGATGTGAAGGCGGAACTCCGCTACTTCCCCTTCCAGATCCTCCCCAGCCAGGAGATTGTGCGGATCAAGGTGGGCGACCGGGAGGTGACGCCTCCGGAGGTCTCTGCCCTCATCCTCAAAGCCCTCAAGGAGCGGGCCGAGGTCTACTTCGGCGAGCCGGTGGAGAAGGCGGTGATCACGGTCCCCGCCTACTTCAACGACAGCCAGCGCCAGGCCACCAAAGATGCCGGGCGGATCGCCGGGCTTGAAGTGCTCCGGATCGTCAACGAGCCGACAGCCGCCTCGCTCGCCTACGGGCTTCAGCGGCTCAAGGAAGGGCTCGCGGCCGTCTACGACCTGGGTGGAGGGACGTTCGACATTTCGATCCTGAGAGTGAAGGACGGGATCTTCGAGGTCCTAGCCACCAACGGCAACACCCACTTGGGCGGCGACGACTTCGACCGCGCTCTGGTGGACTGGATTCTGGCAGACATTCGGGCCGCGCATGGCGTTGACCTCAGTGGCGATCCAGAGGCGATGCAGGAGTTACGGCTCGGGGCCGAGGCGGCCAAGTGCCGGCTCTCCTTCGACGATCGCACGGTCCTGACCATTCCCTTTCCCCAGCACGGGTTCGCCTACCGCCGGGAGATCACCCGGCTTGAGTTGGAAGCCCTCATCGAGCCGCTGATCCAGACCACGCTCGGCCCGTGCCGAATGGCGCTGGCCGACGCGGGGCTCAAGCGCGAAGAGATCGATGAGGTCGTGCTCGTCGGCGGTTCAACCCGGGTGCCGCTGGTCCGGCGGCGGGTCGAGGAGCTGTTCGGCAGGAAGCCTCACAGCCACCTGAACCCCGATGAGGTGGTCGCGCTCGGTGCTGCGGTCCAGGCCCACATCCTGGCCGGTGGGATCACCCATATGCTGCTCCTGGACATCACGCCGCTTTCGCTGGGGATCGAGACGCTGGGCGGGGTGATGAGCGTGCTGATCCCCCGGAACACCACGATCCCGACCAGCGCCAAGGAGATGTTCACGACCTCGGTCGATGGCCAGACCGTGGTGGACCTGCACGTGCTCCAAGGCGAGCGGGAGCTGGCGAAGGACAATCGCTCCCTGGCACGTTTCGAGCTGCGCGTGATCGACCCAATGCCGGCCGGGATTCCTCGGATCGAGGTGACGTTCCTGATCGATGCCAATGGGATCCTTCAGGTCCGGGCCAAAGAGCTCAGGACCGGCAAAGAGGCCTCCATTGAAGTGAAGTCCTCCTATGGCCTCACGGACTCCGAGGTGGAGCGGATGATCGAAGAGTCCTTTGCCCATGCCGAGGAGGATGTGGCGGCCCGGCTCCTCATCGAGGTCCGGAACGAAGCTGACACGGTAATCCGGGGAACAGAAAAGGCGCTCACCCAAGGCGCCCACCTCATCGACCAGGAGGAGGTGGCCCGGATTCGGGAGGCTTTAGAAGAGCTCCGGGCGGTCCGTGACGCCGACGAGCGAAACCTGATCCGCGAGAAGAAAGATCAGCTCAACCAGGCCACGCTCCACCTGGCCGAGGTCCTGATGGACTCCACGCTTAAGGAAGCCCTCACCTCGAAGAGGGTGACGGAGGCTCTCGAGAAGTAGCGATGGCTATTTATAAGGTGACGTTTCTCCCCATGAACGTGACGGTCGAGGTGGACGATTCCAAGTATCCCTTTGGGGACCACGGGCTTCCCGGCTCTCTCCTTGACATCGCGCTGGCGAACAACCTCCACCTGGAGCATAACTGCGGGGGCAACTGCGCTTGCACCACCTGCCACGTGATCGTGAAGGAAGGGGCCGAAAACCTCTCAGAGATGCAGCTGGACGAGGAGGATCGACTGGATACGGCCGAGGGGCTCACGCTCCACTCCCGCCTCGGTTGCCAAGCGGTGGTCAAGGGCGATGTGATCGTTGAGATCCCCTGAGCTGGAGGCACGCATGGGGCCGACCTGGAAGGATGCCGAGGACATTGCCATTGCCCTGATGGAGAAATTCCCTGACACCGATCCGCTCACGGTGCGATTCACTGATTTGCGCCGGTGGGTAACGGAACTGCCAGACTTTGCCGATGACCCCAAGGCGTCCAATGAGAGCATCTTGGAGGCCATCCAGATGGCCTGGCACGACGAATACCAGAACCGGTAGGTTTCTTCTCTTTGTTCCGCCGGGGGAGGACCCGGAGGGGGTAGGAACCCCCTCCGGCAAAGCTACCAGGAGATGACGGAGTCGGCGGTGAAGATGAGATCGAGGAGTTCTGAATACGTGAGGTCGCCCGCCCTTCCCGCCTCGGTGAGCCGTCGTACGGTGACGCCATTGGGAAGGGAAGGGGCGCTCATCCCGTGGAGCAGGATCACGGTCACCCGCGTGTCGGGATGTCGGCTCTGATGCGCGATGGTAGAGAGCGCGGTGGCGTGGTCGCTCGACTTCAGCAGGTGGAGGACGTGAGGCATCAAAAGACGATGAAGCGCGTGGCCTTTTCCACGAGGGCCGCGATCTCGTCCGGGGACACGGGGACCACGGAGTGGCCTTCCGCATTCCAGACGGTCCCGTCCCCGGGGAGAGCGGACTTCTCGATATGGAAGGGGATGCCAAGCCGCTTGAGGGTCTCGCGGAACTTGGCGATGTCGTCGCCGTCGACAAGGTCATCGGTGTCGGCGTCCAGGAGATGGACAGCAGGACCGGTGAGCACGATCGTCGCTTCGTTTTCTCCGGCAACCACGCCGAGGGCGATTCGCATCGCCTCGAACGCTCGGCCGGATGTACGCGGATCTTGCGAGATGAGGACCAGGACGGGCGCGGCCTCGGTCACGGAATCAGTTGAGCGCGATGAAGCGCTCGCATCCGTTGATCAGTTCGGTCAAGACAACCAAGCCAGAGTACGTGAAGGTGTCGGGATCGGAAAGCGGGGTCCCGCGCTTCTGGCAGCCGTAGGCGCAGACAAACAGCTTGGCGCCCCGCTGGGCCAGCTCGCGGATCTCCGGTCGATCCTTCGCCGCGACCCCATCGTCGATCAGATACAGGTAGACATCTCCGCCCCCGGCCAGGGCGGTGCGCGCGAGCCCGACCGCGGTCTGGAGATTCGGGTGCTCCGGCGCGGTGGAGAGCATGAGGCCGAGCTTTCGCTTGCTGAGATCCATACGCCGGTGAGGGTATCATTGCCTCCACCGACTGTCAACGCGGACGAGACCGATTCCACTGAAATCTTGACCGGTTTCAGCGAACCCGGTATGGTGGGCTGAGGCCGAAGCGGGATAAGACGATGCGTCGAGTCTATCTGGATCATAACGCGTCCACTCCGGTCCATCCCGAGGTCATCGAGGCGATGCTCCCATACTTTGGGGAGCGATTCGGGAATCCGTCCAGCATCCACGCCTTCGGGCGGGAAGCCCGGGAGGGAGTGGAGATCGCACGGGAAACCATCGCCTCGTTCCTCCACGTGGGGAAAGAGGAGATCGTGTTCACCTCCGGGGGAACGGAGTCTGATAACCTGGCTGTGAAGGGGGTGGCGGCAGCGCGCGGTTCAGGCCACATCATCACCTCCCAGATCGAGCATCACGCCGTGCTTCGGACCTGTCAGGCGCTCGGGGCCCAGGGCTTCGCCGTGACCTACCTCCCTGTGGACGAATATGGCCTGGTGGATCCCGAGGAGGCCCGCCGGGCCATTCGGCCGGACACGATCCTGATCACGATCATGCATGCGAATAGCGAGGTGGGAACCGTTGAGCCCGTAGAGGCCATCGGGCGGATCGCCAGAGAGCACGGGATCCCGTTCCACACGGACGCGGTCCAGACGTTCGGCAAAGTGCCCATCGACGTGCACGCGTTCGGGATCGATCTCCTCTCCTTCTCGAGCCATAAGATCTACGGCCCAAAGGGCGTTGCCGGGCTCTACATCCGCAAGGGAACCAAGATGGTTTCGATCCAGCAAGGCGGTGAGCACGAGCGGCGCCGTCGGGCCGGGACGGAGAACGCGTCCGGCATCGTGGGCTTCGGCAAGGCGGTGGAGATCCGTGCTCGCGACATGGAGAGCGAGGCCGTGCGGGTGACCGAGGTACGGAACCGGCTCTGGGAGGGGACCCAGGCGCGAGTCCCCGAGGTGCGTCTCAACGGGCACCCGACGCGTCGGCTTCCCGGGACCCTAAACATCTGCTTCCGGCACGTCGAATCCGAATCCATCGTTCTGGGCCTGGACCTCAAAGGGGTGGGAGTGTCGGCGGGTTCGGCCTGCACCTCTGGCAACGTGGAGCCTTCCCACGTCCTGGTCGCCATGGGGGTCCCGCTGGATTGGGCCATGGGGGCCGTGCGCGCCACGCTAGGTCGGAGCAACACCGCCGAGGATATCGAGTATGTGCTGGAGGTCCTGCCGCCCATCGTCGAGCGGCTCCGGAGCCTGTCTCCCGCATCGGTGGCGTGAACTACAGCGCGACGCTCATCAACCACTTTCGGAACCCCCGGAATGTGGGGATGATGAAGAACCCTGACGGGGTGGGGGAGGACGAGTACGGCGGCTGCGGGG
>CAYFIG010000060.1:0-9029 GCA_964342905.1 uncultured bacterium | reverse complement strand
ATTGGGGATGGCGAGGTTGTAGTAGCTCTCGTCAGAGAGGAGCGGCCCGTGGTGGCACTGGATGCACCCTGCCTTTCCTAGAAAGAGCGCGAGCCCCCGCTTGGCCTCGGGGGGGAGGGCTGACTGGTCACCCTTGGCGTAGCGGTCAAAGCGGACGGCCTCAGCCTTCGACACCAGGGTCCGCTCGAAGGCCGCGATCGCCATCCACGCCATGCTGATGGTGGGCCGCTCGACCCCGAAGACCTCCTTGAAGCGCCTCACGTACTCGGGGATCTGCCGCAGGCGCTCCTCCATCATCACGGGATCGCCGTTCCCCGCCACGTTCCCTGTGGCCGCGGCGCTCGCCTGGGACTCCAGGCTCGTCACCTCACCTGCCCAGAAGAGCTTGGCGTAGTAAGCCGAGTTCAGAACCGTTTGGGAGTTCCGCCAGTGTTCGGTCCCCGGGTAGCCCCTCGAGAGCGCCTGGCCATCTCCCCACCCAAGCTTTGGATCGTGGCAGGTCGCGCACGAGGTCGAGACGTCCCCGGAGAGCCGCGTCTCCCAGAAGAGGAGCTTCCCCAGCTCGACCTTGGCTTCCGACATCGGGTTGTCAGACGGAACGGGAACGGGCGGCAGCGGACCGAGCGCGGGAAACCGCGAGACTTGGCCCAGGGCTCCGCCAGCCCAGAGGCCCCCGGCGACGGCCGCCAGCCCCAGGGCAAATGCGATGAATCGGATGAGTCGCATGGCCGATCTCCTCAGTTCTGGCCGAGCTTCCGGAGCTTGTAGTCGGGAAGCTCCGGCCGCTCGATTACCACCGGGTCGCCGGCCAGGCTCTTCAGGAACTCCACCAACGCCCGCTTCTCAGCCGCAGTGAGCCCGATCGGCTTCAGCAGCGGGCTCTTGTTCCGGTGGGGGCCCCCTCCCCGATCGTAGAAGGCCACGACGTCCTCCAGGGTGGCGAGGCTCCCGTTGTGCATGTACGGCGCGGTCCGGCTGACCTCCCGCAGGCTCGGCGTCCTGAACTTACCCCAGTCGCGCCGCTCCTTCGTCACGCCGTAGAGTCCCGGGTCTTCCCGATAGTTCTCAGAATTCGGCGCGCCGAGCGTCCGGAAGAAGCGGCGGAAGGTGATGTGGCGGAGGGGATTGGCGAAGAGGTCCGAGTTTTCGGGCACGCCCAGCGCGTGGAACTTCTGGTCGGAAAGGAGCGGCCCGTGGTGGCACTGGACGCACCCGGCCTTCCCCTGAAACAGCGCCAGGCCTTCGCGCGCCTCGTCGGAGAGCGCTGCGGCGTCCCCCTTCAGGTAGCGGTCGATGGGCGCGTTCCGCGAGGTGATCGTCTTCAGGAACGCGGCCACTGCGTTCAGGGTGCGGCCGAACGTCGGCTCCCCGCCGAAGGCCGCGTGAAACATCTCCACGTACTCCGGAACCTGTTTGAGCCGTTCGGCGAAGAGGCGGCCGTCCACCTGCATGAAGTGCGCCTCGGTGAGGTGGTCGCGGATGACGGTGGGCAGGTCCGACCCGGCCAGCCGGCCGTCCCAGTAGCTCCGCCGGTAGGAGGCCGCGTTCAGGAGCGTCGGGGCGTTCCGGAAATACTCGCTCCCGGGATAGCCCGTCGAGAGCGCTTTGCCATCGCCCCATCCGGTGGCTGGATCGTGGCAGCTATCACACGAGACTCCTCCGTCACCCGAGAGCCTCGGATCAAAGAAGAGGTACTTCCCCAGCTCCACCTGCGCGGGTTTGGGGGGCTCGATCGGCGCCAGCGGCTGAAGCCCCTGCGCTGACGCCGTCGAGATGGCGCCTAGGAGCAGGGCGGTCGGGAACCAGCTCAGGAGCGCGCGATGCATCGAATCTCTCCTCGGTGAATCGGTCACTTCACCACAACAAAGTCGCCGCGGAGGAAGCGCTTGAGGGCGGGGTTCTCGTAGGTCGGGCGGAAGCCGTGGGCCGCCGGGTGCCAGAGGCCTCTGCCGCCGATCCCGCCGTCCTCAGCCTTGGTGATCCGGGCCATCGACTCCCTGGGGGCGCCGATCACGGTGTGAACATCGGCGAGGAAACCCTTGCCGATAAGCTGGCCGAAGACCTCTTTCCTCACGAGGGAGTCGGTGGAGAGTGTCGGCCGGAGCCACGCCCGCGTGACGGACTGGTGGCTCCCGTAGCGGAACATGGCCTGGTAGTGGGTGGCGGGGTTCTTGGCCAGGCCGTCGGGCCTCGACTCGTGGCCTTTGACCGAGCCGTGGCTCGCGCCGTACATGTTGAACCACATCCTGACCACGCCGCGCGGAGTGCCGGGATAGTAACGGGCCCTGCACATCATTCGCGCGACCTTGTAGAGAGGATCCCCGGGCTTCCAGCCCCGGTACGGGCGGTCCTCGCCCCAGCCGTCAACCCAGATGTAGTCGCCGTCGTTGATCCCGAGAGCTTTCGCGTCGGCCGGGTTGATGTCGGCGTACCCTTCGGCGAGGAACGGCGTCCGCTTGTCACGCCGGTAGACATCGCTGAACGGTCCGAAGACAACTGACATGAAGTCGGTATCAGGGCCGGTGGTGTGGGCCCCGTGGCGGTACTTGGGGGTGTGGTAGATAAACGGGTAGCCCGCCTTGACCAGGGGACTCGTCGCCTTCTTCAGATCCGCCCATGGCATGACCACAGTCAGGACTTGCCGCACGTCGGATTTGGCGAAGTCGGCCGGCGTGATCCCGAACTGGTCGGGAGCGGTGGGGCGGAGGAGCGGGTGGGGTTTGGCCACGATGACGCTCGGCTGGTAGAATGTCGCCTCCACCGGCTCTTTGTAGACCAGAAGGTTCTCCCCGAGAGCGATGAACTCATCCTCCTCCCGGTAGAACTCCAGACGCCCGGTCTTGGTGTACCAGGGGCGCGATTCGTTGGTCTGCTCCCATCCGGTCTGACGCGGGGTGGTGCGGGTCATCATGAGGGCAGGGATCCCGTCCTTGGCCTGCTTCTCCAGCTCCTCGAAACGGTACCCCTTGGTGGCGTTGGAGGCGTTGAGGATCCGGTTCAGGTAGACCTCCACCCGGCCCTCATGGACGAACTTCCAGTAATCGAGCAACCGCCGGTCCCCGGTGATCTTGGCAAGCACCGCCGAGATCCCCGCCGGCACCTCGATATCGGACCGCGTGTCCAGGAGCCGGGGATGGGGGGTCCGGGGGAAGACGGTGAGGAACGGATTCGTCACCGAGGCGGTCATGTCGGGGAACTTCAGCTCGTGCCAGGCGTCCACCGGGAAAACGATATCCGAGTACTCGCAGGTCATCGACCACCACCACTCGCTGGTTGCCCACAACTCGATCTTCGGCAGCGTGTTGGCGATCACGTCGTAGGCACCCTTGGCGTTTCCCAGGATCGAGTTCGAGTTCGCCACGAAGACGGCCTTGGTCGGGGTCGGCATGTGGGTCTTCCCCGTGAACATCTTTGTCCCGACCCTCAGCGGGCGATCCCCGGCATTGTAGTAGTGGGCCGACTCCCCCTTCCAGTAGAGGCGGGGACGGGCGGCCTTGGCCGGGTCAAGCTCCGGGTCAAAGGGATTCTCTGCGATGTACTGGGGAAGGCCGTTGAAGAGCGCCGCCCGATAGTTGCCTGCGTAGCTCCCGACGTTGCCACCCTTCTGGCCGACATTGGCCGTGAGGGCAGCCACGAGGAAGATGGCGCGATCCTTGAGGTCTGCGTTGAAGAACTGGTTCGGCCCCATCCCCACCGGGATGAGGGTGCGGCCCCGGTGTTTCGCGATTTCCCGGGCGAGGTTGACGATGGCCTCCCGCGGCGCCCAGGTGATCTCAGAGACCTGATCGGGGGTGAAGTTCTCGTCGAGGTAGCGGCGCATGAGGGTAAACAGAGGCGCGACCTTTACCTCATTCCCGTCCACGGTCCTGACTGTGAACTCTCCCTCCAGAGCCGGGTCGATGCTCCGGCCGTCCCAGTGCTCACCCACTTGATCGCGCGTGACAGGCTTGACCCCGCCGCTCCGCGCGTCCCAGACCGCGAAGTCTCCCCACTCCTTCCGCATCGCCTCGGGGATCAGCTGCTTCTCCTGAAGCGGGAACGGCGGCGGAACCTGGCCGGGTTTGAGCACAGTGGTGAAGTTCCTAAGCTCGGGCGGTTGATAGCCCGCGACCACCTCACCGGCCCTCAAAAGCTTCAGCGTATCGAGGCGGACCAGCAGTGGAAGGTCGGTAAAGCGCTTGACGAAGCCCTCATCGTAGCGCTTCTCCGAGATCAGCACCTGGGCGAGGCCGAGGGCAAAGGCCGGGTCGGTCGCTGGCCGGATAATGATGACCTCGTCGGCCTTGGGGGCCGTGGCGCTGTACTCCACGGAAACCACAACGACTTTCGTCCCCTGAAGCCGCGCCTCGGTGAGCCAGTGGCTGTCCGGCATCTTTGTCGCGATCCAGTTCATCCCCCAGACCACGATGAGACCCGCGTGCTCGGCCGCCGAGAGATCGAAGTCCACCGTCTGCTGGCCGGTGACCATGGGGTGGCCAGGCGGGAGGTCGGTGTGCCACGAGTAGTTGTCCCAACCGCGGGCGCCGAGCGCCTTGTCGGGTCCGACCTTTCGGATCCACGAATCCAGAAGGGCCAACGAGTTACCGAAGCGGTAGTGGCCGTAAATCCGGGTGGCACCCAGGAGGGGCATCCCGCCCCTGACCTTTACGGTCTGGGTCCCGGCCGACTGGGTGGCCTCCACCATGGCGGGGTCGTATCCCTGACGGCGCAGGAGGGTTTGCCCCGCCTCCCCGCTGTACGTCGTGGCGATGTTGACCAGCGCCTGTGTCGCCACCTCCAGTGCCCGATCCCAGGAAACCGTCACCCACTCGTCGGTACCGCGCTGGAACAGCTCGGCCGGCGGCCGGCCGTCGGCGTCACGCGGAAACCCCTGTTCAACCCACCGGAGGAAGCCCTTTCGCACCACCGGCGCCTTCACCCGTCGGTCGCCGTAGAAGCGGCGCATCATGGTGAGCCCCTTCTGGCAGCAGCGCGGCTCCCATCGGTGGGTCGCCCGGTTGCCGTAGAGATCGGTGGCCTTGCCGTAGCCATAGGTCGGCTCGATCCGCACGATCACGCCGTTCCGGACGTAGGCCTCGAGCAGGCAGTTGTGGGTATCGTTGGGGGCGCAGAGGAAGACGAATTTCGAGTCGTAGCGCCAGATGTCCCGATACACGACCTCCCAGTCCCGAGTCGGGTAATGGGCGAGAGGGTTTTCGACTTTGATCGGTTCCAGGAACTGAAGCGCCCAGGCCTCTTTCGGAAGAAGCGCGAGAGCGCCGCTAAGGCCGGATAACGTCAGGAAGTTGCGTCGTGTCAGCTCCATACAACCCTCCCTGTTCGGCACCGACAGAGCGATCTCGACTCACATCTACGGTGGCAGCAGCTCGAGAGTCAGTGCGCTGCACATAGTAGCCCCCAGCGAAGCAGGACCGGCAGAGGGTGAGCCCGTCCGACACGACCTCGCGGCCGTAGTTCACACCTTCCCCGCAGAGCTGGCAGGAGACGCGAATCCTCCGCCGATCCAGCCACCCCGGGCGGATGACCACCGGCGTGAGGCTCAGAAGTTCCGTCTCTGGCATCACCCGGTAGGCCGCGATCTGGCACTCGCGCGGGTCCGCCACGCCGGGGGCATACAGGCTCGCGCGCTCGCGGGCGTCGTCGCGGGCCAGCACGCGCACCGCCTGACCCGTCGCGATGTTGACGAATGTAGCCGCCATCTTGCCGTAGTCCAGGTGCTTCAGGGTCCGCTTGCCGAGGGAACACCCGGTAATGGCCTGGATGGCGTCAGCGGCGCAGCGGTCGATCTCGACGAAGACCACCAGTCCTTTGCCCATGACCTTCGGTTCCGCGATCCCCAGGTCGCGGCAGCCGGCCATCGCCATCCGGACCCCGAGCACCTGTCCCGGGCAGAGGTGGCCGTGGAATGCCACTGCCTCCTGGAGCAGCTCGTCAAAGGGCCTCATCTCAGAAGGAGCTTCGCCGGACGATACCACCTCAGTTGGATTTAGGAGCGGGTGTGCTCATCATTTCGGCGCACTGCGCCCGCATCATCGCTTGGTGCTGGGTCATCATTTTCTGCATCTCCCCCATCATGCCCATCATCGAGCCCATGCCCTGCGTCCCCTTCGTCTGCTCCTGCATCTTTGTCAGCATGTCCATCATCTTTGCCATCTGCTCGGACATCTGTCCCGGCCCCATCGGGCCCACGGCCCCCTGGCCCATTTGAGCCAGCGCGGTCCCGGCCAGGAGGCCTGCCAGGGCAACGGCAAGTGTGATCGTCAGTGCGCGTTTCATTGCTTCTCGACTCCTTTCACGTTCCGGTCTCGGGTTCATAGCCAACGAGATACCCGCCGCTCCCCCTGGTGGGTAACCTTTAGGAGAGGCGAGCCGCGTGAAACTAGGTGCAAGCCGGGTGCCACTTGGCGGCACTGTGAAAAATGAAGAGAACCAGACGGTTACAAAAGAGAAATGTGACCTGACGGGGAAAGACTCCGGGGCGATCGCGCCCCAGGCGGGGCGGGATTACCCCATCGTCTTCCCTTGACACCGCTTACGAGCATCGCCGGACCCAATTCTTGACAGGGGACCCTACACGTCCTACGATTTCCGCGCCTTGGTTCTTCTGCTTTCTCTGTTCATTGCATGGTGGTCTGGGGAGGCGTTTGCCCAGACATCGGGCAACGGCGAGCGGCTCTTCATCCAGAAGGGGTGCATCGGATGCCACGGCGTCTCCGGGCGCGGCGGCGCCGGGCCGGACCTCGCTCGAACTGCCCTGCCCTTCGACGCGTTTCTGAAACAGCTCAGAACTCCCCGGGCTCTGATGCCTCCGTTTCCTCCCACAGCGGTTTCGGAGTCCGAGGCCCACGAGATTTACGCCTTCGTCAAAGCCGCGCCGCCTCCACCGCCCCGCGTCAGCGCGACCCCGCCCCAGGGTATCCAGACTGCGGCGTCCTGCATCGAGTGCCACAGAAAACTTCACCCGGGGCTCGTTGCGCAGTACGAGTCGTCCGCCATGTTTTACCCCGGCCGTCAGAACCCCCGGATCCCCGCGACCACCCCCGAGGCGAATTCCTGCGCCATCTGCCACGGGACGGATCACACCGAAATCACCAAGGTTCGCGGTCGGGTCTCGGAAAAGGTCTGCGCGGCCTGCCACGCCCAGATCTATCAGGAGCACGTGGCTGACGCCGGTCACTCTTACGGGCCGGGGCCAGCCGGGATCGGAATTAACTGGGAACGGAATATCAATGTCCCCCACTACGCCCAGATGCCCCGCAAGGTGATGGAGATGGGGTGCGACCCCTGCCACGTCCAGGCCGGCGCGACTGACCCGCCGTTCTGGGATCCGGAGAAGAAGCAGTACGTGGACCTCTCAAGCCTCCCCTATCGGAACGGCTGCATCGCCTGCCACACCCGCCACCGGTTCGACCCTGCCGAGGCGCGACGGGCTGAGGCGTGCATGACCTGCCACATGGGGCCCGATCACCCGAACTGGGAGGCGTACTCCACCTCCAAGCACGGCGCCATCTACCTGACCGACGGGACAAACTGGAACTGGAAGGTGCCCATGGCCGAGGCGCGCTACAACGCCCCTACCTGCGCCTACTGCCACATGCTTTACGTGGACGAGAAGGGCAAGCGGTATTCGAGCCATAACATGACCAGGAAAATCGTCTGGGGGATGGGCGTCCAGCCGGCTCTCGGCCAGCTCACCGACATCACGCAGAAACCGGAGAACCGGGTCGCGCGCGCCGAGATAATCAAAGTCTGCCTGACCTGCCACTCGGAGACGAAGGCGCGTGAGTACCTGGAGGGGGCCGACGCCCACAAGCTCATGGGTGACGCCCTGGTCATCCAGGCCCGGGAGATTCTCCACGGTCTTTACCGGGACAAGATCATCGAGCCGTCCCGACGCTCACACTCGGCGGGGCTTCTCCCCGGCGACCGCTTCGTCGCCACTGAGACTCCCGGCGGCATCTTCTGGCCGGCCGGCCTCTACTATGATGTCTCCGCGGTTGAGCGCGAATACTTCGACATGTTCTTTTTCGCCAATCTAAAGTCCTACAAGGGCGCCTTCCACATGAGTCCGGATTACGCCTGGTGGTACGGCTACGCCGAGACCCTGGGGCACCTCACCAAGATCCGAGATGAGGCCGAGCAGCTCCGCCAGGCCCACCGGACCGCCGCCCGAACCAACTTCATGCTCTTGACTGGTCCCCTCATGGTCCTGGCCGTGGTTGGGACCGTCTGGGGTGCCCGCACCCTCTACCTCCGACGCCGCAGGAACGAGCGAAGCTAGGGCAAGAAGTCGCTGATCATCTCCGGGCCCCACGGCCAATGGCGGGATGCGGTGGGCTCGCGTCAGGTTGCCGCCGGCGCCAACGTCTGACCGGAACTCCTGCGCCGAACTCCCCTGGCCCCACGTCCCTGTGCACCAGGGTCATGGCCGAAATGACCGCCCCGTCCCCGATCGTGACTCCGGGGAGTACCGTGGCGTTCGCGCCGATCAGGACGTCCCGGCCAATCATGACGCGGCCCACGCGAAGCTCCCTCCGCAGGAATTCGTGAGAGAGAATCGTGGCACCATAACCGATAATGGCGTTTTCGCCGACCTCGATTAGCTCGGGGAAGAAAATGTCGAAGGTCACGTTCCCCGAGACCGCCACGCCCACCCCGACGCGCACTCCCATGAGACGATAGAGAACCCGTTTCGCCCCGAGGAACGGAACCACTTTCGCGAGCCCCATGAGCGCGGCATTCCAAAAAAGGCGAACCGGGCTCTTGACCCTTGGCCAAGAAGTAAGCGCGTTGCCGCTCTGGACGGTCAGAGTTACCTCGGTCTGTCTCATGCGATCGGGCCTCGCCCACGGAGACCAGGCGACGATTTCTCCCAGCCGCCTTCCCGGACCGTGGGGGTCATCGCCCGCGGGGGGTCGCCGACTTCCGCGCCTCTGTCACCACGGGGATCAGCAGGCCACCGGGATACTGCCCGTCGTTGGTCACGTGGGGGACGACGTGACAGTGGAAGAGCCAGAGCCCGGGGTTGG
>CAYFIG010000059.1:0-9163 GCA_964342905.1 uncultured bacterium | reverse complement strand
CCGTCGAGGCCGCCCGCCCTGGCCGGCCACCCCGCCCCCGGCTCCCGACGAGGTGTACGGGGCCCTGACCGAGCAAGCTCGGGAGTATCCCAAGTTCCTCGAATCCATCGTTCACCCTGACCGCGCCTTCTCCAAGCCCGAAGCGCTCGATCGGATCCGGGTCCTGGACTGCTCGACCGGCATGATCATCGGCCACTGGGCTTCCTCCATGCTGGCCGAGCTGGGGGCAGAAGTGATCCAAGTGGAGCCGCCGGACGGAGATCCGCTCCGCCGGCTCACCCCCTTCGGCCGCAAAGAGTACATGGTGAAGGATCGGGAGCGGGGCGAGCCCGTCGGACTGCACTTCCTCCACGAGATGAGGAACAAGTTTTCCGTCACACTGGACCTCGCCAAGAAAGAAGGACGGGAGATCCTCAAGAAGCTGGTCGCGCACGTGGACGTGATCATCGAAAACGCGCCGCCCGGCCAGTGGGACAAGTGGGGGATCGGCTACCGCCAGCTCTCCAAGCTGAACCCGCGGCTGGTGTACTGCTGGGTGGGGCAGCGGGGGCAGTGGGGACCGTTCAAGGACAAGCCCGGGATGCGCGACCCCGTGGCCCAGTGCGCTTCGGGCTTCGTCCATGGAACCGGGGATCCCAAGGAGTTCGGAGGCCGGCCCACCCGTTCAGGCATGTGGATGGCCGATCATGTCGGGGGCACCGCCGCCGCCATGGGGATCGTTGCGGCGTTGATGCACCGCGAGCGCACCTCGGGCAAAGGGCAGTTTATCGAGGCCACGGCTGCGGAGGGGATTATCAGGATCCTTGACTACAACTGGGTCTGGCACGGCATGGACGGCTCGATCCGCCCCCGCTACGGCAACTGGGACCTGGCCATCAACATCTACGCTGTCAACCCGTGCAAGGACGGTTACATGATGGTGGGAGGCGGCCACGACCGCCTCTGGTACCGGATCTGGAAGACGGTGGGGGATGAGGTGCCGGCGGCCGAGGAAGAGATCATCGCCGACACCAACCTCCGCAATATCTCGGAGCGGCTGCCGCACACGCGCCAGGTCAAGACCTACACGCTGCTCTGTGAGTGGCTGAAAGACAATACGCGCGCCGAGGCCGAGCGGAAGCTGGTGCGCCAGGAGGTGGCCTCGGGGGGCGTCATGGCCATCCACGAGGTGGCCGAGTACCCGCACTTCAAGTATCGCCGCCAGGTCCAGGAGTTCGACGACCAGCTGTACGGGAAAGTGCTCGTCGGGACGTCACCCCAGCTGGCAGAGAAGATCCCGGCGCGGCTCAAGTGGCTGGGGCGGCCCGTGGGATACGACAACGAGGATGTGTACCGGCGGCTCCTCGGTCTCACGCGCGAGGACTTCGGCCGGCTCGGCAAGCAGGGGGTGATCTGATGGCCACCAAGCGCAAGCCGTCCGCGAAACGCAAGGCGCGCACCAGCAATAATGCCAACAGCCGGGCTTCAGGGGTAGTCTCCAACCCGGATTTCGAGCGCTACTGCCGGGAGACGTTCAACCCGGCTAACGTCTTCGCCAAGTCCGAGGTCCTGAAAGGCTACCGGGTCCTCTCCTGCACCCAGTACATCCTGGGCCCCTCCTGCGCCTCGTACCTGGGTGAGCTGGGCGCCGAGGTGATTAAGATCGAGCTGCCGCGCCGTGGGGAGCCCATGCGCCACTCCACGCCAGGCAACGAGGGCTTCCTCTACCCGCTCTCCCGCTGGGTCCCCCAGTCCGGGACCGGCCTCGGCTTCTTCGGCGCCAACTTCAACGAGTACTTCATCTCCATGGACTTCCATCGCCCCGAGGCTCGGGAGTTGATGTACAAGCTCGCGGCCAAGACCGATGTGATGGTGGAGAACTACCGTCCCGGTACCTTCGACCGCTGGGGGATCGGCTACCGGCAACTCCGCGAGATCAACCCGCGCCTGGTCTACGTCTGGCTCGGCGGGTTCGGCGGCTGGGGCCCCGGCCGGGTGCGCGCGTCGTACGACATCCTTGGCCAGGCCCAGGGCGGCGCCTTCTCCATCACCGGGCTCCAAGAAGAGTTCGGTGGCTCCCCCTCCAAGCACACCATCTGGCTGGCTGACTACTGGGGCGGGATGATGGGCGCCCTCCACGCGCTCTCGGCGCTCTACTGGCGGGACAACGTCTCCGGCGAGGGGACCTTCCTCGAGTACAGCCAGGTCCACGGCGTCTCCCGCCAGCTCGAGTACGCGCTCCCGCTCTACGGCCGCCATGGCATCATCCGCGAGCGCTGGGGGAACTGGGACACCCAGCTCTGCGTCCACGGGATCATCAAGTGCGGGAAGTTTTCCCATCCCGGCTCCGACAACCCCCAGGAGCAGGAGGAAGGGTACATTCTCGTCTCGGCGTACGAGGACGAGGACTTTGCCCGGCTCTCAAAGGTGGTCGGCCAGGAGAAGCTGGCCCGGCTCTACAAGAGTCACGACGTGCGCCTGCGTCCGGACAGCCAGCGCGAGATCTATGCAGCCCTCGAAGCCTGGGCCAAGGACAAAACCAAGGAGCAAGTTGCCCAGATCCTGGATCGGGCCGGCATCGTGAACCAGCCGGTCTGGAACGCGAAGGAGGTGGCTAACAACCCCCACTGGCGTCAGCGCGGTTCTATCTTCTGGCTGGACGACCCGACCTACGGCGACCTGCTCTCCCAGGGGCCGGCTTATAAGATGTCGGACACGCCGCCCCGGGTGAAATGGGCGCTCAAGCCCATCGGGGCCGACAACGAGCAGATCTACGGCAAGCTCTGCGGGCTCTCCGCCGCGGAGATCAAGAAGCTCGAGGCCGAGGAGATCATCTGACATGGGGCGTAACGATTGCCTGAGACGCGGTACACGCTTCCAGTCTGGATAGACGCGCGGATCAGGCATTACCATCGGACGGAACGCGGTCGAGTCGTCGAGTTTATGATTCAGCTTGAAGTGGAAGTACAGAACGAGTGGAGATCTGTGATCCGATACGATACGACACATGGATTTGTTCACATCGACCGGTTCACCAGGCTGGGGAGACGAACTAAAGAGCGACTTCGCTTGACCCGTGCGGAGGCTCTGACCCGAGCCGAGCGAGACATCAAGCAGAACTGGGCCGTCTATCGCGAGAAGTTCTTGAGTGGAGAGGTACAGTGACCAGGGTAGATCGACTGATGGTCGAGAAGAATCTCGACCTCATTTTTGAGTTTGAAAAGTACGTCTTAGCGCATCCGGAAACGGCGACGCAGATTCCCCAGGGGGCCGTTGTCGTCATGCAAGTAGAAGGGGATAAACGGTTTAATCGGTGGAGCCGGAGAGTGGGACAGCGCCACGCAAAGGAAGGGCACCCGCTAATGTGTGTCACCGTTAAGAAGATCGGTCCTGTCCGATCCCGGATCGAGAAGCTGGAAATCGCACGCGCCACTGCGCGTGCTTCGTAACCGGGCGGGATATTCACATGTGCACTATTCAGGCATCGCTAGCCGTTACGGCCTCTCCGCCGAGGAGATCATCTAGCAAAGGACCGGTATGCTGCTGAAGTGCGCGAAGTGCGGCGTGAAGAATTACCTGGATCCCTATCCCTTCTGGAACTTCAAGGGGAAGACCAAGTGCGCGGGGTGCGACGCGTACTACGCCGTCGAGATCGCTAACGGGAGCCCAGTGAGAGCACCTCAGCCCACGACCGGGACCCCGAAGGATCCCGACCTGATGCTTCCCGGCTTCGCCGACACCCCCGATTTCAAGCCGGTCTCGGGGGAAGGCAAAACCCGACCGGCCCCGCGCGCCCGGGCCGACATTTACGGCAAGCCGAAGCCGATCGTCAAGAACGCGCGCGGCCGGCTGGTGGCGGGCCGTCCTCTCAAGCCGGAGGAACTCATCGGCTCGCGGGCTCGTTACCTCGTTGAGGGAAAAGAGCCGAAGTGACCGAGACCTATTTCGACTACACCAAGCGCCTCTTCGATCGTTCCCGGATCTTTGACAAGCCCGAGGCCCTCAGGGGGATCCGGGTCCTCGAGCTGACCACCCTCATCCTGGGTCCCGCCACCGCGGACTTCCTCGGTGAGTTCGGGGCGGAGGTCATCAAGGTGGAGCTGCCCCCGGGGGGCGACACCATGCGCTACGTGACCCCTGAGGCCACCTTCTGGAAGAACGCTTCCCTGGGATTCTTCCCGGAAAACCACTCCAAGTATCACATCGGCATCGACCTCCACGCGGAAGCGGGGAAGGACCTATTCAAGCAATTGGCTGCCAAGTCAGACATCCTGGTGGAAAACTTCCGGGCCGGCACCCTGGACCGGTGGGGGATCGGCTACCGCCAGCTCCGCGAGGTGAACCCGAGGCTTATTTACGTGGCCGACTCGGGCTTCGGTCAGTGGGGACCATTTTCGGTCGGCCGCGCCTCGTACGATGCCGTGGCCCAGACCGTGAGCGGGATGATCGGGATCACGGGATTCCCTGGCCGGCCGCCGATCCTCTGCGGTATGTTTGTCGGCGATTGGTTCGGCGGGATGATGGCAGCCACCGCGGCGCTCGTCGCGCTCCATCATCGCAACATGACCGGGGAGGGGCAGCTCATCGACTACGCCCAGTCCGAAGGGCTGATTCGCTCGCTGGACTGGACGTGGGTGCGCCACGGCCTCACCGGGCAGGATCGCGGGCCCGCGGGCAATCGCGACGAGGCGCTGGTTCCCGCCGATTTCTTCCAGTGCCGCGACGGGTTCGTGGCCATCGCGGCGCCGCGCGACGAAGAATTCCGCGGCCTCTGCGCTGCCATGGGCGATGCCGATCTGGCGAAGGATCCCCGCTTTTCCACGCTCCAGGCCCGGCAGCAGCGTGACCACGCCGACGCTCTCCTTCAGCAAATCAGAAGCTGGGCGCTTGAGAAAACCCGAGCCGAGATCGAGGAGCTCGGCGAGAAGTACGGCTTCGCCGCCGCACGGGTCGCGAGCGCCGAGGACCGTTATAAGGATGAGCACCTGCGGGCCAGGGGAACGGTCTGGCGGTACGAGGACCCCCTCTATGGCTCAATCTCGGAGCACGGCCCGGCGCCCAAGCTCTCTGAGACTCCCGGACGGATCCGCTGGTCAGCCAAGCCCGTCGGGTGGCACAACGCGGAAGTCCTGGTTCGGCTCCTGGGCCTCTCCCCCGCGCGGATCCGTGAGCTGGAAGCCCAGAAAGTGGTCGGGAGGTGGGCGGACCGACCCGGCGCCAAGCCCCCGGACGACTGGAGACCCGCATGAGCGATTCCCAGATTCCCTGGCCCCAGTACGCCAAAGCGCTGACGGACCCGGACCCGACAAAGCCCGAGGCGCTGAGCGACCTTCGCGTGCTGGACTGCTCGCAAGGAAATTTCGCCGCCCTGTTCTGCTCCTCGATCCTGGCTGAGTTCGGAGCCGAGGTGATCCGGGTGGAGCCTCCGGAGGGCGATGTCGCCCGGCTCTTCACCCCGCAGGGATTCCTTCATCGCGGCACGGGCTTGGGCTACCTGGTCGAAGCGCGGAACAAGCGCCACATCACGCTGAACTTGAATGCGGCTTCGGGTCGAGAGTTGTTCACCCGGCTGGCTCGCCACATGGATGTCGTCATCGAAAGCGCCAGGCCCGTCCAGATGGACGCCTGGGGCATCGGCTACCGCCAGCTCTCGGAGGTCAACCCCCGACTGATCTACGCGGCATTTTCAGCCTACGGGCAATTCGGCCCAAAGGCTGCGACCCCGATCCCCGACTACGACATCACCGACCAGGCGCTCTCCGGCGTTCCCTACACCACGGGCGAGCCCGCGGGACAGGGGCCACCTGAGTCCTCCGTCCCCACCAAGCAGGGCAGCTGGATCGCAGCGTACGTCGGGGGCGGCTGGGGGGCCTTCGCGGTGATGGCGGCCGTGGTCTGGCGCGGGGCTTCGGGACGGGGACAGTTTGTTGATTGCTCTCCCGCCGAGGGCGAGATGCGCTTCACCGACTACGATGTGCACTGGTACCACGCGCACCGCCGGATCCGGGAGCGGGTGGGGGCCCTCAACACGTGCGTCTTTCCATACACCCTCATCAAGACCAGGGACTCCTACTCCTTCATCGCGGGCTTCTCCGACATCAACTGGACCGGCCTCACCAACATCATAGGGCGGCCGGATCTTAAGGAACGCTATCCGACCACGAAGGAACGGATCCAGAACTCCCGGGCGCTCCACGGCGAACTGGAAGCCTGGGCGCGGGACCTGACTTCGCAGGAGATTCTGGACAAGGTGCAGGATTACATGCTGAACAAGCGCGGACCCGGGACCGTGGCCACGGCCCGGCTCAACCGGCCTGGCGACACGCTCGCGGAACCCCACTGGTGGGAGCGCGGCGTGTTCCAGAAGGTGGAGGACCCCGACTACGGCGAGCTGCTGCTCCAGGCGCCGCCGTGGAAGATGTCCCGAACTCCCCCGCGAATTAAGTGGGCGTGCCGGCCCGTGGGGGCAGATAATGGAGACGTGTACCTGAAGTATCTGGGCCTGGGCAAAGAGCGGCTCCAGGCCCTCAAAGCCGAGGGAGCCATCTAAGTCTCCCCGGTCACTCAAGGAGGCAAACCAATGGACGGATTCAGATCGCTCAGCATCGGGCTCGCGATGGCCCTGCTCCTAACCGGGCCCTTGGCCCCGGCGGCATGGGCCCAGCAGCCCCAACAGCCGATGCTTTACGAGGAGGCCATGAAGGCGACCAAGGCGGCCGAGCCCGGCCTCGCCCACGAGATGGGCGCCGCCGTCGTTACCATGGTTCACGTCCCCGGCAAGGTCGCGCTCTGCGCGCTCGGCACTGGGGTGGGGCTGCTTGCGCTTAGCATCACCTTGGGGAGCGGCTACCGCACCGCGGCCCGCCTCATGAACGAAGGCTGCGGCGGCCCGTGGGTGGTCACCGCGAAGGACATCAAGGCCGCCCTGGAGGAGGAATCCGGCAGCACGTATTGATCGATCAGGAGGCGACCCATGGCTGAGATCCTTTGTCCGAGCTGTCGGCACTTCGCCCCGGCACTGGATCCCAATATCTCGAAGGCATTCTTGGGCGCGTGCAAGAAAAAGGAGGCGCCCTTCCTGCTGATCCTCCCAAAGGAGGGAGTTACCGAGTGCGAGGTGTACGAGCGGGCGCCCCGCCCCGCCCAGGTGGCAGCCGCGACAACTGCCGCTAAGGCGGAGGCCAAGGCTGCGCCGGCAGAGAAGCGGGTGGTGTTCTTCTACTCCAGCGCGCAACGCTCGGGCGAGCAGTTCCCCTGCGATCCGAAGAAAGCCCTCTCGCTCCTGGACCAGCTCAAAGCCAAGGGCGTGGCCTGTGAAGCCCGTGACCTCGCACCCGTGAAGGACGTGTTCCCCGACTACCACAAGGCGGTCACGGGACCAAGCGCTCAGAAGCGGCCGGTCTTCGGAATGAAGGGCGCCCTGGAGGAAGACTTCGGCCGCCGCGTCCCCGCGCTCATGATCTTCGAGGGCGACCGCTACCCGACCGAGGTCTTCCCGCGCATGGATCGCGAGTTGAACCGGATCCTCGGCGTGGAGGAAATCCTGGAGCGGTTGTTGAAGGCCTAATCGAAGGGCTTTGAGCAGCGGGTATTCTGTTCTACCGTGAGACCGATGGATGCCCCCTATCCGATATGTTTTCTACCTCAGCTCCGAAGAGGATCGGGTTCGGGTTGATTTCGAGACCGAACGAGGACACGTGATGCTCCTTCATGTCGTACAGTATGAGACACTGAAACGTGGCAAATGGCACCCGGTTGCCCGCTACGATACGGCTCATGGCTTTGTTCACCTCGATCTTCAAACACCGGCCGGCGCGGTTAAATATCGAATTGCCGCGAAGGACTTGAGCGAGGCGTTAACTTTCGCCATCAAGGATTTGAAAGCGAACTGGAGTATCTATAAAAGGCGGTTCGCGGGGAAGAACTCATGAGCAAGAAGGCTCGTCAACCCGAGATTCCGGCCGAGCGGGTGTTTGATTTTGTTCAGAAGTTCAACCGTGTTGTGACGCTGGACGAAGAGTTCGCTGGTCGGCTTCCCGCCCACGAGTTTGAGCTGAGCTTTGATAAAGCCGGGAGGATTTACATTGACGGTAAACCCCTCGGCGTCAACGTAAAGCAGCGGCACCGCGCCCTCCGTCTCCGCGAATCCCGGCGCTCATGAGCGTCGAGGGCAATCGCCTGTATAAAAGTCGTCCTTCCGCAGCACCGATGTCCCATGCCACGGCATATAAATTGTCCATTGCTGAAAGCACTCGCACACTTTCAAGCTCTCTGGAGTCGGCTCGCGAACGGGGGCGGCGGTGAGCTACCGATCATATGCCTGGCTGGAGACGGAAACACACCCGCCCGGGAGGAGGACGAGACGCGGCTGAGACGTGAGCTTCCAAAGTTTGGAATCAATTTAGAAAAAAACCCTCTGCCGTAAAGATTTTCTGGAGGCGCTCATGGGAAGGATTCCGGCTCACTACCTGCCGCCGAAGGAGCTGTGGCCCGAGCGGATCTACACGCTCCCCGAGCACAAAGCCTACCCGCAGAGGCTGAACTCGACCGAGGAGCTGGTGGACCGCCAGATCGAAACAGGGCGGGGCGACAAGGTGGCCATCCTCTTCGAGGATCAGCGGATCACCTACAAGCAGCTCCAGGCATCGGTCAACAAGCTAGGCTCGGGGCTCAAGGGCCTCGGCATCGAAGAGGAAGATCGCGTCCTTCTCCGCTGCCCGTCAATTCCGCCGGCCCTCGTCGCTAACTTTGCCGTGCTCAAGATCGGTGGGATCGTGGTCCCGACCTCCCCTCTCTTTTCGCGGGCCGAGCTGGTCCACGTAGCCGCCAACACCGAGGCCGCGGCGCTGATCGTGGCAGCGCCGCTGCTCGAGGAAGTCGAGAAAGCGCGGGGGGAGCTGACCACGGTCAAGCACATCATCGTGATCGGCGGCGAGGCCGCCGAGATCAAGGCCAAGGGCTACATCCCGTACGGGGAGCTGATGGCCAAGGGCACGGAGGCCCTTGAGCCGGTGAGGCGCGATCGGAGGGCGGTCTCGGTGCTCCTGTTCACCTCCGGCACCACCGGCCTCCCCAAGGGCACCGTCCACTTCATGGAGGAGGCGCTGATCGTCCCGGACGGCTTCGGCAAGTATGGCTGGCGCGTCACCCCCGACGACGTGATCGGCGGGCCGGCGCCGCTCTC
>CAYFIG010000058.1:0-9286 GCA_964342905.1 uncultured bacterium | reverse complement strand
TCCGGCGTCGCGCTGGCGGTCTCCGAAGTCGCCAAGCGGAAGAAGGTCCTGCACTACTTCAGCGGCGGCACCGAGGACATCTCGGGGGCGCGCTGCCACCGCTACTCCTTCCAGTGGGCGGCGAGCCCGTACACGGCCGCCAAGACCGTTGTGGACAACTTCACGAAGGCCAACCCGAAGGCGAAACGGTGGCACCTCCTCGTCGCCGACTACGCGTTCGGCTGGTCAGTCGAGAAGTACATCAAGGAGGTCGGCAAGACCCACGGGATCGAGTTCGTTGGCGCCGACCGGCATCCGCTGGGGGAGCGCGAGTTTTCTAACTACGTCACCAAGGCGGCGGCGAACCGGCCCGACGTGGTGGCCATGATCAACTTCGGCCTGGACGCCGTGACCGCCGCCCGCGAGATCTTCAACTTTGGCCTCACCCCCAAGATCCCGCTCATCATGTCGTGGTCCTCTGGGGTGGAAGAGCTGGTCCAACTCTCGCCGGAGATCCGCGAAAACCTCTGGGTCGGGTCCAATTTTTACTACACGGTTGACACCCCGGTGGCCCGGGAGTTCGTGAAGAACTACCAGGCCAAGTTCGGCGGCCCGCCCGGTTACGCGCCGGCCGCAGCCTACGGCATGACGCGCATGCTCCTGCACGGCTTCGACAAGGCCAAATCCACGGAGGTGCCGGATGTCATCAAGGCCCTGGAGGGGATCGAGGTGAACGATCTGGTCGGGCGCATGCGGATCGACCCCAAGACCCATCAGACGCTCCGCCCGTTCTTCTTCACGCGCTGCAAGAGCAAGACGGCGATGAAGACCCCGATGGATTTCGCGGACATCATCGCGACGGGCGACACGCCGCTGCCGGCCCAGTACGCCGCGTGCAAGGACATCGGTAGCCTCTGAGGCTTCTCCTCGGTCAGGTTCTGAACGGGATCGCGACAGGCATGCTCTATGCCCTGATGGGGCTCGGCCTGTCACTGATCACCGGGGTTCTCAATATCCCGAACTTCGCCCACGGCGCCTTGTTCGCCGTGGGCGCCTATTTTCTGGCCAGTACGCTTCATCTCGTGGGCAACTTCTGGCTCGCGCTCGTGCTCGCTCCCCTTGGCGTGGCGCTGCTCGGCCTCGCCATCGAGTATGGCGGGATCCGCCGACTCTACGCGGCGGGCCACGACTACCAGCTGCTGCTGACGTTCGGCCTGTCCTTGATCCTGAGCGAGGGGATCATCGTCGTGTGGGGCCCGATCGGCTTCAGCCAGCTCCCGCCCCCGATCCTCCGGGGCGGCCTCGACCTCGGGATTATGTTCTATCCCAAATACCGTCTCTTCGTCATGGTCATGGCGGGGCTCCTGGTTCTCCTCACCTGGCTCTTCCTTGAAAAGACCCGGTACGGGGCCATCATGCGTGCCGGGATCGAGGACAAGGAAATGGTCGAGCTGCTCGGCATCGATGTCCACCGGCTCTTCACCGCGGCCTTCGCCCTGGGCGCGTACCTGGCCGGGATCGCCGGCGCCCTCACCGCGCCCATCCGCGGGCTCTCGCCCGGCATGGGCTTGGACATGCTCGGCATCGCGTTCGTGGTCGTGGCGCTTGGGGGCCTGGGCAACCTGCTCGGCGCCATCGCCGCCGGGGTGCTTATCGGCGTGGCCCAGAGTATCGTGGCGTTCTACTGGACCGAGGCCTCCGTGGCCGTCATCTTCGCGGTGATGGCCGCCGTCCTCCTCGTGCGCCCTCAGGGGCTCTTCGGAATTAGATGAATCACCCCTGATTCAGATGAGTCGCGCCTGGTTGGGCATTCTTGCCGCGGTCGTCCTGCTTCCGGTCGTTGTCCGGCACGCCATCGCTAGCTTGATCTGGATCTTCGCCATCTTCGGGCTCGGCCTGAATCTCCTTCTTGGTTATACCGGGCTCTTGTCGTTCGGCCAGTCCACCTTCTTCGGCTCGGCGGCCTATGTGGGCGGCTATCTCCTCAAGCACTACGCGATCAACGTCTTCGTGGCGTTGGCCGTCGGCGTGGTCGTGGGGGCCGTGTCGGCGGCGTTGGTGGGCTATCTCTGCGTCCAGCGCTCTGGTTTGTACTTCATTATGCTGACCTTCGCGCTGAACCAGATGTTCTACTTCATCGCCTACCAGTGGACCTCCGTGACCGGGGGCGAGGACGGTATGCCGGGGATCGGTCGGCCCGCGATGCTCGGTGTGGATTTCCGCCAGCCGCTGGCCTACTACATCTTCGTCGCCGTGCTCTTTCTGGTCTCGCTCGGGGTCATGAAGCGGATTGTGGAATCACCCCTCGGCAAAATCCTCCAAGCCACCCGCGAAAACGAGCTGCGAGCTCGGTCGGTCGGGTACGACGTTGCCCGATTTAAACTTCTCGCCTTTGTGATCGGCGGGGCCTACTCCGGCCTGGCCGGCGTGCTCTACGCCATGCTCTTCGGCATTGTCCCACTGGAGGCCATCGGATTCGTCTTTTCGGGGGACGTGGTCTTCGCCACCCTCATCGGAGGCAGCGGCTCTCTCTACGGTCCGGTCATCGGCTCCTTCGTCTTCATCTGGCTTTCCGAGTCCGTCAGCGTCGTGTGGGCGCGGTGGCCACTGCTCCTGGGCGTGGCCTTTGTGATCGTCGTCCTTTTCTTCCGCGGAGGCTGCGTGGAGGCCTGGGCACGCTTCTGGGCGTGGCGCGCCGCGCGGCGCGCGTCGTTCGGGCGAGGGTAGATGGCGCTCCTTAAGACCGAAAACCTCACCAAGGCCTTCGGCGCCCTGATGGCGGTCAACGGGGTCACGCTGGAGGTTCAACCGGGATCTCTCCACTCGATCATCGGCCCCAACGGCGCCGGCAAGACGACCCTCTTCAACCTCCTCACGGGGCAACTCCCGCCCACGGCCGGTCGGATTGTGTTCGACGGGCAGGATATCACCGGCACGCCGGCTCACCGCATCGCCCACCTGGGCATCGCGCGCTCCTTCCAGCGCACGAATGTCTTTCCTGCCCTCTCGCTCCTGGACAACGTCTGGATCGCGGCCTTTGCCCGAGGCCGCTCCTGGCGGGGGCTCACATGGCGGCGGACGGACCAGTTCTCGGACGTCACCGAGCTCGCGCTGGCCGCGCTGGCGGACGTCGGGCTCAAGGAGAAGGCGCACCAGCTGGCGCGCGAGATCTCCCACGGCGAGCAGCGGCAGCTCGAACTGGCCATCGCGCTGGCCGCAGCGCCTCGGCTCCTGCTCCTGGATGAGCCCGCCGCCGGGCTCTCGCCGGACGAGACCCAGAAGATGGTGACCCTGGTGCGGGGACTGAAGGGGCGCTACACGATCGTGCTCATCGAGCACAAGATGGACATCATCATGGGCGTCTCGGACCGAGTCTCCGTCATGCACTTCGGGAGCGTCATCGCCGAGGGGGCGCCGGCGGAGATCCAGCGAAACGCCGAAGTCCGGCGCGCCTACCTGGGCGGCATGGCGGCGGGATGATCCTCGACATCCGCGGCATCAACACCTACTACGGCCTCGGCCATATCCTTCACGACCTCTCGCTCAGTCTGGCCGAGGGGGAGGTGGTGGCGCTCCTGGGCCGGAATGGTGCCGGCAAGACCACCACGCTCCGCTCCATCACGGGCCTCACGCCGCCCCGCGCGGGCGAGATCCTCTACAAGGGCGCCAGCATCGCCGGCCTCTCTGCGCACCGGATCTGCCAGATGGGGATCGCCCTTGTGCCGGAGACCCGTGGGATCTTCTCCTACCTGACCGCCCGCGAAAACCTTGCGATCGCGCGCCGGCCCCGCTCCCGCTGGCAGGTGGAGGACATGCTTCAGCGCTTCCCCCAGCTTCGCGACGTGCTGGATCGCAAGGGGCGCTTCCTTTCCGGTGGCGAGCAGCAGATGCTCGCCATCGCCCGCGCCCTGGTGACTGGACCCGACCTCCTCCTCCTCGACGAGCCCTCCCAAGGCTTGGCGCCCCTTGTGGTGGAGGCGGTGGTGGGGACTATCAAGGAGCTGAAACGGGAGCGCGTAAGCATGCTGCTTGTCGAGCAGAACGCCGAGATGGCGCTCCAGCTGGCGGACCGGGTCTACGTCGTCGACCATGGGACCATCGTCTTCGCGGGCACCCCCGCGCACCTCCGAGCCGACCGCCAGGTGACCATGACTTATCTGGGAGTGGGGGGCGAGTAGCCCCAGGCACGCGGGCTATGATCGCTCCTGGGCCGAGTGGAGCAACCGCGGCAACCTACGGATGGCGCGGTAGTCGGAACTTGCGAGGCGCGGTATAATCGGTGTGCACCGACTGCTGTGCGGGAGGGATTCATGGCGATTCTCACCGACCGAGATCTCGACGCGGTCCGGAAAGAATTCGTAAAGCTTGCCCACCCCGTCACGCTGACGGTCTTCTCGCAGGAGCTTGGTTCGGAGAGCTCTAAGCAGACCGAGCAGCTCGTGAGGGACGTGGCCGGGGTCTCGGACAAGCTCACGGTGAACATCCTGAACCTGGTGCTGGACCGGGAAAAGGCCGAAGCCTACGGGGTTGACCGGGTGCCGGCCATTGTCGTCGAGGGGGCACGCGACTACGGGATCCGGTTCTTCGGCCTTCCGGCGGGCTACGAGTTCACCAACCTGATCGACGCCATCGTCGTGGCTTCGACCGGAGAGCCCGCCCTCGCCCAGGAGACCAAGGACACCCTCGCGGGGCTCGGCAAGCGGGTCCACATTAAAGTTTTCACCACCCCGACCTGACCATACTGCCCCCGGGCCGTGCGCCTGGCTCAGCACATGGCAGTGGCCTCCACGCAGGTCCGCGCCGACTGCATCGAGGCCACCGAGTTCCCCGATCTATCCCGGCAGTATGCGGTCATGGCCGTGCCGAAGATCGTCATCAACGATCGGGTCCAGTTTGAGGGCGCGCTGCCAGAGCGCCAATTCCTCGATGCCGTGCTCCGAGCTGCCAACGGCCACTCATGAGGCGGCTCACCCTTTTTGTTCTCGCTTCGATTCTCCTGACAGCCTCGCCGGCGATCGCCAGACCGGCAACGCCGCTGGCCGTCGGCAAGAAAGCCCCGGACTTTACCCTCACGGACCAGCGCGGCAAGCCCTTCCGCCTCTCCGAGGTCCTGGCAACACGCCAGTACGTGGTCCTGGCCTTCTATGTCCAGGCCTTCACCCCCGGCTGACAGGCCGAGTTCTCCTGGTTTCGGGATGAAAAGGCGAAGTTCGATGGCGAGGACGCGGAGATCATCGGGATCTCGGCTGATACCCCTGACCGCAACAAGGCGTGGGCGGAGAGCTTGAGACTGCCCTTCAGGCTTCTGAGCGATCTCGGCCCCAAGGGGAAGGTGGGGCATCTCTATAGAGTTTGGGATGACCTCTGGGGGCTGGAGCGCCGCGCTACGTTCCTGGTGGACAAGCAAGGGATCATCCGGCATGTGGACATGGAGAGCCTGGCCCTGGACGGCAAAGGAGTGCTCTCAGCCCTCGCGCGGCTTCGCCGGGCAGGCCGGTGAGCGCGGCTCCCGAGCTCCTCTTCGTGTACGGCACCCTGATGCGCGGGTTTCCGCTTCACCATCTGCTTACCAATCAGTGTGAGTTCGTGGGAACCGGAACGGTGAAGGGGCGCCTTCTGGATCTCGGCCGCTACCCTGGAGCTGTTCCCGATGAAGCCGGGATCGTTCACGGGGAGGTGTATCGGCTTCTGGCTCAGGGGTTTCTCGCCTCGCTGGATCGGGAGGAAGGATATCGTCCAGACGCTCTAGGGCTGAGCCTCTATCTTCGTCGCCAGACCAGCGTTCTCCTGGCCGACGGCCGGGAGATGGCCGCATGGATCTACTGGTATCAGGGACCCCGCGACCGCGCGGTGTCGATCCCCGGCGGCGACTACCGACAGCACATTCCCGCTCGCGCGCTTTCGCGCTAGCCAACTCTGTTCACCCATAAGGAGGTGCCTGATGGCCTCGCTGAGCCCCGCTGATCTCGTCAAGCACGACCAGGACCATCTGATTCACCCGCTCCATCACCCGCTGGAGCACGCCGAGCCGCTCATCTTTGTTAAGGGGCGCGGCGCGGTGATCACCGATGTCCAGGGCCGAGAGTACCTCGACGGCCTCTCCGGCCTCTGGAACGTCAACGTCGGGCACGGGAGGGAAGAGCTGGCTCAGGCGGCGGCGGCTCAGATGAAAGAGCTGGCCTATTACTCGAACTACGTGGGCTCGTCCAACGTTCCGGCGATCACGCTCGCGGACCGGCTGATCGGCCTCGCCTACCGGAACATGCAGGCAGTCTTCTTCACCTGCGGCGGAGCCGAGTCCAACGAGTCGGCCTTCAAGACCGCGCGCTTCTACTGGAAGGCCAAGGGGAAGCCCGACAAGGTGAAGATCATCACGCGACGCGACGCCTACCACGGCGTGACGCTCCAAGCCATGAGCGCCACGGGCATGGCGCCCTACTGGAAGATGTTCGAGCCGCGCGTGCCCGGCTTTATCCACATCCAGCCGCCCTATACCTACAGGTTCCAGGGTGCCAAGCCCGGGGAGACTGTGGGACAGGCTGCAGCGCGCGAGCTGGAGGAAGCGATCCTCCGCGAGGGGCCAGACAGTGTAGCGGCCTTCATCGCCGAGCCGATCATGGGCGCTGGCGGGGTGATTCTCCCCCCTGACGACTACTTCCCCCGGATCCGTGAGATCTGCACCCGACACCAACTGCTCCTGATCGCCGACGAGGTGATTACCGGCTTCTGCCGTACCGGCCACTGGTTCGCGCTGACCCACTGGGGTGTCGAGCCCGACATCATGTCCTTTGCCAAGGGGGTGACCTCGGGGTACCTGCCGCTCGGGGGGATCATGGTGTCGCGCGAGATCAAGGAGGCGATGGATTCGGTGCCCCTGGACAGCCGCTGGATGCACGCCTACACTTACTCCGGCCACCCCACCTGCTGCGCTGTGGGGCTCAAGAATCTGGAGATCATGGAGCGGGAGCGCCTCTGGGAGAACGCGGCCAGAATGGGGACGCGCCTCGCCGAAGGTCTCAAGCAGGCGTTTGGCGACCACCCGCACGCGGGGGACATCAGGGGAGGGAAGGGGCTCATGGCCGCCATCGAGTTGGTGGCTGATCGGGTCACCAAGGCCACGTTCCCGGCCGACCAGAAGGTGGGGGAGCGGGTCCGAGCCGAGATGATCAAGCGGGGCGTGGTGACCAGAGTCCGCGGCGAGTCGGTCTTCTTCGCCCCACCCCTGGTGATAACCGAAGCCCAGGTGGACCGGCTGATCGCTGTTGCGCGGGACGCGGTAAAGGCGGTCGTCGGCGTTTAGGTTTGGAGGTACACTAAGGGGGACCATGGCAGGTCCGGTCACCCTCGAGCAGACCATATCGCGGCTCACCCGGGAGGGGGAGCTTTACGAGCGGCTTCCCGAGGGACGCCTCCGCTGCTATGCCTGCGGCCATCGCTGCCTGATCCCGCCGGGCCAGAAGGGGATCTGCAAGGTCCGCTGGAACGAGGACGGCCGCCTCATAGTTCCCACCGGTTACGTGGCCGCGCTCCAGCTCGATCCGATCGAGAAGAAGCCGTTCTTCCACGCCTACCCCGGCGCACGCGCTCTCTCCTTCGGGATGCTCGGATGTGATTATCACTGTTCGTATTGTTTTGGGGGCAACACCCCCGTCCTGACCCCGACCGGCGCCGTGTCTATCAAGGCGATATTCGATGGGGCCAGGGAAACGGTCTCGACTCCCGACGGGAAGGTTGGATTCCCGCATGGGGTGCAAGTGATTACGGCATCCGGCGAGGTGAGGCCGGTTCTCAAGGCGTTTAAGCACTTGTACCAGGGCCCCTTGTCGGTCATCAAGCCAATGTACCTTCCTGCTATCCGGTGCACGCCGGATCATCGCTGGTTGGCAACCACTGATCCCTCCAAAGGAACATTCGATGAGGTCCCTGCACGGGATCTCACCCCAAATCATTTCCTGCTGGTCCCCAAGCTTTCTTTCCCGGGAGAGCGCACTACGCTTGATGTGGTCGATCTCTTACAGGATGTCACCGCCACCTTTGCGATCCCCCGTTCATTGTCTCCAAGTGACGTGCAGGGGATCATGCAGGCCTCGGAGGACGGGGAATCCTCGCGTGCTATCGGCGGCCGTCTTGGTAGAGATCCTTCATACATCCGGCATGTGCGGAGCAAGGTTCGTCGCAGCCGATGGGTGTACGAGAAGACTCAGGGGTTGATGATCGAAGGTGAGCGGGTCCGCTTCCCCAACGAGCGGCGGCCGGGGATTCCAAGGTTTATCGTCCTCGACAAGACGTTCGCCAGGCTTCTCGGATTCTACTGTGCCGAAGGTTCTGTCATCCGCTCGAAAGGTCGACCGAATAGCCTGAACCTTGTCTTCAGCTTCAGCCATGCCGAGGAGCAAGAGAGAAGGGAGGTCACAGAATCTTTAGAGCAGTTGTTTGGAGTCAATCCCCGGGAAGTCCGTCGCCCGACCACGACCGCTATTGCTGTTGGCAAATCTACGCTTGCCCTCGTCTTTGAGGCGCTTTGCGGCAAGGGTGCTGCTAGGAAACGGATTCCTCCACAGATATTCGCCGCAGACGCTTCTGTCCAAGACGCGTTTTTGGAGGCCTACCTTGCTGGGGATGGTCACGAGTATCCTGGTGGGAAGCTGAGCGTGACGACGGTCTCCCGTGACCTCGCCTATGGAATCGCATCGCTCATTCTTCGCTTGGGATACCTTCCCTCCATCTACGTCGCTTCGATGGATTCTGAGGGATGGATCCAGGGACGGGCGGTCCGCAGGCAGCCAGAACAGTTCACCGTGGTCTGGCACCGGGAGCGGGGAGGTTCACAGAAATACCGTGAGTCGGAGAAACATTTCTTGGTCCCGGTGAAGTCAGTGACCACAGAGCCGTTCGAAGGGGATGTCTATAACCTTGAGGTAGAAGAAGAGCACTCCTATGTTGCCGGATTCTTCGCAGTGAAAAACTGTCAAAATTGGCTGACATCGCAAACCCTCCGCGATCCGGTGGCGGGCGTGTCGCCGCAAGAAATGACTCCCAAGCAGATCGTGGACCTCGCCTTCGGCCACCGCGCGCGGGTCCTTACTTCCACTTACAACGAACCCCTGATCACGAGCGAGTGGGCCATCGAGGTCTTCAAGGAGGGGAAGGCGCGCGGGCTCACCTGCTCCTATGTCTCCAATGGTAACGCCACGCCCGAGGTGCTGGACTACATCCGCCCGTGGGTTGACCTCTACAAGGTGGACCTCAAGGGATTCGACGACAAGCACTACCGGAAGCTGGGGGGTGTGCTCAAGGTGGTGCTGGA
>CAYFIG010000057.1:0-9353 GCA_964342905.1 uncultured bacterium | reverse complement strand
CGTCTTCTTCAACGTGACCTTCTTCCCGATGCACAACATCGGCCTGGCCGGGATGATGCGGCGGATCGCGAACCCGCTCCAGTACGAGTTCCTGGTGCCCCACCAGTGGATCAACGTGGTCGCCACGGTCGGGTCGATGCTTCTTCTGGCCGCCCAGATTCCCTTCGTCGTGAACGTCATCTGGAGCCTCGTGGCCGGGAAAACCGCGCCCAAGAACCCCTGGGAAGCGAACACCCTAGAATGGACAGCCCCCTCCCCGCCACCGCACCTCAACTGGGGGAAAACCCTCCCGGTTGTTTACAGAGGCCCCTACGAGTACAGCGTGCCCGAGGTACCTGAGGACTGGATCCCCCAGGATCAGGCGCTGGTGGCCCGCTCGCGATAGGAGGACACTTGTATGGCAATCAGCGCAGAAGCGCGCACGATGCCCGGCATCCTCCCCGGAAAGGTTGGGGTCTGGTGGTTTCTGGCCTCTGAGATCATGCTCTTCGGCGGGCTCATCGCGAGCTATATTGTCTTCCGCCTCGGCAGCGTTGGGTGGTCCGGAGAAGCCTCGCACTTGAGCGTCGCCATCGGGGCCATCAACACGCTTATCCTCCTCACGAGCAGCCTGACCATGGTTCAGACCTTCGCTGCGGCTGAGCGCGGGGATCCTCGGGGGCTCCGCGCCTATTTGGCGCTGACCATTCTCCTTGGCCTGACCTTCCTGGGGATCAAGGCTTATGAGTACACCTTCGAGATCCGGGCGGGATTCACCCCCGGCACCGGAATCTTCTGGTCGTTTTATTACACGATGACCGGCCTCCACGCCCTTCACGTGCTGGCCGGGGCTATCGTCAACCTCATCCTGTTGGCGGGAGAACGGATTCGGAATCCACACCGCCTCGAGCTGGCCGGCCTCTACTGGCACTTCGTTGACATTGTCTGGATCTTCCTCTTTCCGCTCCTGTACCTGACATAAGGAGAAGGGCGCGCGTCTCTCGAGGAGGTTGAAGATGGCAGCTCACGGGAACCGACCCAACTACGTGGCAATCTGGGGATGGCTGGTCGCGCTCTTCATCGTCGGGCTGGCGGCCAGCTTCCTGCCGGGTGCCAGAGGCCTCGCCGTGGCGTTGATCTTCGCCACCGCCGTCGCAAAGGCGCTCCTGGTGGCCCTGAACTACATGCACCTCAGGTTCGAGCCGCGCCTGATCTACGCCATTGCGATCATCCCGGTGCTCTTCGTCCTCGGGCTCACGGTGGCGCTCTTTCCCGACTTCGTCTTCCACCGCTGAGGCTGGCCACCGAGAGGTCCTCGTGGAACGAAGCCGAGATTTCCTGGCCCTCACCAAGCCGCGCGTGGTCCTGATGGTCCTCGCCACGACGTTCGTCGGGTTCTACCTCGGCTCTGAGGGACCACCGGACTGGCTGCGGCTACTTCTTACCCTCGTCGGGACCGGGCTCGCGGCGGGCGGCACCATCGCCTTGAACCAGTACCTCGAGCGCGAGGTGGACGCGCTGATGGAGCGCACACGCCGGCGGCCGCTCCCCGAAGGGCGGCTCCAGCCCGCCGAGGCGCTTGGGTTCGGCGCGACCATCACAGCGGCAGGACTCCTCCTGCTCCTCGGCGTCGGTCCGCTCGCCTCGCTCGTGACAGCGGCCACGGTCGGCCTCTACCTCGTCGCCTATACGCCGCTCAAGCGCAAGAGCTCTCTCTGCCTGATCGTGGGGGCGGTTCCCGGCGCCCTGCCCCCGGTGACCGGGTGGGTCGCGGCTCGCGGGGAGTTCGGAGTCGGAGGCTGGGTGCTCTTCGGGATCCTGTTTCTCTGGCAGCTTCCCCACACGCTAGCCATTGCCAGGCTCTACCGGGAGGATTACGCCCGGGGAGGGATCCGGCTCCTGCCGGCGAACCGTGCGGCCGCCGACGTCCAGGCTCTGGCCGGCTGTCTGGCGCTCCTCTTGGTGGGTGTGCTGCCGACGTTGATCGGTCTCACCGGGCAGGTGTACCTCTTCGGATCCCTCGCGCTGGGGATGGGGCTCCTGGGCTCCGGGGTCCTCGGAGCGCTCTCGCCATCGCTCGCGGCGGCTAGGCGCCTTCTCTTCGCCTCGCTCCTCTATCTGCCAACGCTCTTGGTCCTCATGACCCTGGACAAGTCATGAAGCACCCGCAGGGCTGACATGTCGCGGGAAACCGTCGTCCTGGAAGATGGGATCGTGGACGACAGGGTGTCCGAAGCCGGACAGGTCCCTCCGTGGCTGCCGTCCGAGCCAGGAGACCGCGGCGAACCGCCATTCGAAGAGCCCAACAGGCAGCCGGTGATCGACGCCGCCCGGCTCGGGATGCTGATCTTCCTGGGATCAGAGACGATGCTCTTCGCCGGGTTCGTCGCCGCGTTCCTGGTCTTTCGCCTGGGGACTCCCGTGTGGCCGCCGCCGTTCCAGCCCCGCCTCCCGGTGGAGGTGACGGGGGTGAATACGGCGGTGTTGCTTCTGAGCGGCTATACGATGTGGCGGGCGTTAAGGGCGCTCCGATATGGGGACCGGGCCGGCCTGGCCAGAGGTCTCGCTCAGACAGCCGTGCTGGGGGTGACCTTCCTCGGAGTGCAGGGGTATGAGTGGGGGCGGCTCCTCGAGTTCGGCCTCACCGCGTCCTCTGGCGTCTACGGCGGGACGTTCTACACGCTGATCGGGGCGCACGCGGCTCATGTGCTCGCCGCGCTGACCTGGCTCTCGATCGTCTTTATCGGCGCGCGGCGGGGATGGTACACGGCGGAGGACCACGCGGGCGTTTCTCTCTGCGGGATGTACTGGTACTTCGTGGTGGCCCTCTGGCCCATCCTCTATACGCTCGTCTACCTCGCTTGATCCCATGCTCCGCCTCAGGTCATGGATCCGCGCGATCAGGTGGGGAAGCGCGACCTTCCTGATGGCGGAGGTGGTCCTCCTCCCCGCGAACGCGCGGGCCTGCGCGGTCTGCTTCAGTTGGGCAGAAGGCCAGGGGCTGAACGGCGGCTTCTACTGGAGCGCGCTGTTGCTTACCGCGCTGCCATTCGCGATCGTGGCGGTCATCGGGGCGTGGGTCGGCTGTGCCGCCTACCGCGCGCGTCCGCGCCAGGCGGAGAGAGCCCTCATTCCGCGGATTGGCGCCGTGAGTTCCCTGTCTCGTTCGTCCGCCGACGGCCGCCTCGTCGCCCTCCTGCTTGCCCTGGTGTTGTTCGGCCCGCTCACGCTCCCGGCCCGGGGCAACGAGGTTCTCACGCTCTTCGTGACCTCGGAGACGACCGACACGGTGAGCGTGTATCGGGGATCGGTGCCCGACCTGACGCTCGTCCGATCGATCAAGGTGGGGCGGGAGCCGCACAACCTCGGGATCTCACCCGACGGGCGCTGGGTCGCGACGAGCAACCGGCGCTCGGGTGAGGTCTCCGTCATCGATACCCAAACGCTCGCCGAGGTCGTCCGGCTCCCGCTGGGTCGCCAGCCCCACGACGTCGCCTTCACCTCGGACAGCCGTACGCTCCTCGTCGGTCACGAGCTGGAAACGTTCCTGAGCGTGGTGGAAGTCGGCACGTGGAAGATCAAAGCGCGGCTCAAGCTGGGGCGTGCGCAGCACGACATCTCGCTGAGCCCAGATGACCGGGAGCTCTGGTTCACCGTCACCAACCGGCCCTACAAGCCGGGCGACCCGCGGGTGGGGGTGGTGGATCTCCAGACGGGCGCGATGACGCTGATCGACACGGGCGCTAACGCGCACGACGTGACGCTGAGTCCTGACGGCAGGACGGCGTGGGTCACGAACTCCGGCTTCGTCCACATTCCGGATGACCGCGTCCACTACCTGGACGTGGCCACGCGCAAGATCCTCGGCTCCATCACCGTCGGGAAGTACCCGTTCCACTCGCCGAAGCGTGGCCGGGACGGCAACGCGGTGCCGCCGACGGCGACGGAGATGTGGTTCAGCGATCACCTGAAGAGTCTCGTGGCCGTCTCGCTGGCGGACCGGAAGGTCGTCGCAACTGTGCCCGTCGGCATCGAACCCTACCACGTGTCCGCCACGGCGTCGGGCACGCTCTTCGTCGCCAACAACCGGTCCGGTACGGTCACCATCGTGGACGGGCCGCGGCGGGCGGTGCTGGGAACCCTCAAGGTGCCGCCGAAGCCCCACGGCCTCGCCGTCCTCACCCAGCCGTAGCCCTCCCCGCCGGGGACGCAGTCGAGCGTAGGAGGAACGGAGCCCGCTCCCCGTCTGAGGCATGGCCGCCCCACTCGGGGCAACGCGGGAGACGGCCGCTATGAGCGGAATTCCATGAGCATCCACACCCCGATCGCGAGGAACCCGAGACCGGCGAGCGCCTTGAGGGCCGATGGAGCCACAAGCCGAGAAATTTGGGCTCCAAAGACAACGGCGAGGAGGCTCGAGAACACCAGCGCCGCGGACGCGGCGGCGAACACTCCCACCCGGCTCAGGTTCTGGTCGGTCGCAAACAGCAGTGTCGCCACCTGAGTCTTGTCACCGAGCTCGGCGAGAAAGACACTCAGGAACACCAACAGGAATGTTTTCAAGGCTCTCTCCTCCGAGCGGGCGTGACCGTCGCGTCATTTGCCCGAAGCCCTTCGGTCTCGAAGGACGATCTGCCCCTGCCGTGAGAAGTTGATCGACTCTGCAAGAATCCGGGCTGCCTCCTGCGGGGCGTGAAACCCCGTGGAGTTCTCCGCTTCGACGAAGTCGAGCAGGAACTGCGCCTTGCGCTGAAAATCCCATGCCGGGGCCAGCTCGCGCCCAACCGCCCCGGCTTCACGGGCCCGCTTGATGTCTCTGATCAGGCTGACCAGCGCGTCCATGGCCAGGTTGCGCAGCCGGAAGGTCCGCTCCTGAATCACCTCCACGCGCGCCCGGAGCTCTGCCTCGGGCCACTTGTGGCAGCTCTGGCAGGCCCGGTTGATGTTCAGGATCGGGCTGCGCACGTGGTGGTCGCTGATCTTCAGGGCGCCCTCGCGCTTGTAGGGCATGTGACAGTCGGCGCAGGCCACGCCCGAGCGCGCGTGGATCCCCTGGCTCCACAGCTCGAACTCCGGATGCTGGGCCTTGAGCACCGGCGCTCCGGTCTCGGCATGGGTCCAGTCCTTGAACTTCACATCGTCGTAGTATGCCAGGATCTCCTCCACCTTGAGCCCCTTGGCCCACGGGAAGACGAGCCGCTTCTCCGGCCCTTTGAAATAGTACTCCACATGGCACTGAGCACAGACGAAGCTCCGCATCTCCTGGCGCGTGGCCATAGTGTTCACATCGTACTTCTTCACCCCCTGGGAGGCCTTGAGCGCGCGAATCCCCTCGATGAGCGCCGGACGCGTGATCCGGAGTTGCATCGTATCCGACGCGTGGCAGTCGATGCACGAGACTGGATGAGCGATGAATTTTCTCGCCTCGGCATACGGCATCTGGTTCAGTGCCTCGTAGCCCTTGAAGAGGTCGCCGCCGCCGGCCTTCTTGTACGGCACGTAGACGGACGCGTGGCAGTTCAAGCAAGTGCCCGGCTGCTTTACGACAGCCTGGCGCTCGGTGAAGAGCTGGTCCAAGAACATGTAGGCGTGACCGCGGTCCTCGCGGAAGTCCTTCGAGAAGGCGTAGCCCGCCCACATCGTCTTGAGCCGCGGGTCCTCTTCGAGCTTGGACTGCGCCACCACTGAGCGGGGATCGGCCTTCGTCGGCGTCCTGGGCATGGCCTCGCTGCCGCCGAACCTCGTTCGCACCTGGTCCACCGTGCGGCGATAGCCGTCGTACTGAAAGGGGAAGTTCTTCCCCCACACGGCCGGGTCCTCTGTGTCGTCGGTCAGCTCGACGACCCGGTAGAACGGGTTTCGCGCCTCCTGCTTGCGCTCCATGATATTGATCAGCAGCGCCACGCCTCCCACGGCGATGAGCGCGGAGATTACGATCGGAACCAGCAGGGTTCGGCGCCTGACGCCGTGATGAGAAGGGGAAGCGTTATTCTGTGCCATAGGGACCTCCTCGCTCAATGAGATTTCTTGCGACAGAAGGGATCATCGAAGGTGCCCCACATCACTGTGGCAGCGCACGCACGAGAGCTGCGCGCCCGTCCGACGCGCCCCCTCGATCGCATCCACGATCACTTGATGGCACTGCCGGCACGCCCGCTCGGTGATCTCCCTGTTCCGTGCCCTGATCTGCAACGGCTCCGGGAAGCGGCCAACGGTAAACGCCAAAGAGTGCCGGAATCCATTTGAGACCTTGGTCCAATACTTGGCTGTCAGACCGTGAGGGGTGTGGCAGTCGTTGCAAACCGCAGCCGATCGGTGGCTCGACTTGATCCAGCCGTCGTAGTACTCACGCATGATGTGACAGTTCGCGCACGCCGCAGGATCGTTGGTGAGATACGACGCCCCCTTCGCGTAGACAAAGGTGAAGCCGCTCACCCCCACGGCAAGACCGATTACAACTCCGAGGACAACGGTTTCAATCCCTCGCATCTTCATGCGTCTCTCCTCGCCGTCTCCTTCAGCCAGAGCGTAGGAACTATTAAGGCCCCCTTCTCAGCCAGTCCCGCCCCGGACAGAAACACGCGCGGTCGGCTACCGTCTCGCCCCCCGTCCTGGCCCTCCCTGCGTCAGGAGCATGGCCCGACGCTACAGGCTCTGGATGTAGAAGGAGCCGGTGGCAAGCGCAACCAGCCGGTCGCCGTCGCCGTAGACGCGGGCCTCGAGGACACCGATCCGCTTGGTCCGCTCCACGACCCACGCCTCCGCCCTCAGCTCGCCCCCGGAGACCGCGGCAAGGTAGTTAATCTTCACCTCCAAGGTGGCACATCGCTCGCCTGGACCGAGCCGCGAGGTCAACGCCCCGCCCATAGCGTAATCGACGAGGCTGTACACCACTCCCCCGTGCACCACGCCGTGAGGGTTCATATGGTCGGGCCTGACGGTAAGATCGAAGCAGCACCGGCCATCTCCCATGGTCCGCCGGCGGATGCCGAGGAGTTGAGCCAGCGGTCCTACGCCGGGATCGTGCCGCTCTTCTTCCATGATGCGGCCAGCATAGAAAGGCAAGGAGAGGCTGTCAACGGGCTTCGCCGGCCTCCGCCCTCTTCGACATGCCGGATGACAGCGATGGAGTTCCGGGACCGTGATCTCTTTACTCCCCTTGGGATTTCCCGTAGCATCACCACGATGGACGACACCTTCTGGCCGTTCTATCTCTCTGCCCTGCTCACCGGATTCGCCTTCGGGTACGCGGTCCAACGGGGCGGGTTCTGCCTGACCCGGGCGCTTTCCAACGTCTTCATCATGGGCGACGCCACGATCCTTCGCGCCTACGGTCTGGCGCTTTTGGTGGCCACGGTGGGAGTTCATCTTCTCCTCGCCGCCGGGCTTGTGGAGATTCCGATCCGGCCGTTCCACTGGCTTGCCAACTTGGTGGGCGGTCTGATCTTCGGCTTCGGGATGATCCTGTCCGGGGGGTGCTCGGCAAGCACGTGGTACCGCGTTGGCGAAGGGGCTGTGGGGGCGTGGGTGGTCCTGCTCGGCTTTGCCATGGGGGCCACCGCTACGTCAGTCGGCGTGCTGGCCCCGCTGCGTCGATGGCTCCAGATCCCCGACATTAAACCGGGTGGAGCGCCTCCGACGCTCTATACTCTCATCGGGAACGTGTCCGGGGTGCCTGACCTCTCACCCTGGTGGGTGATCATTCCGCTGGGAATCGTGCTGGGATGGGTGCTCTGGCGCGGGGCGAGCGAGCCCGAGCACAACAAGTGGCCGTGGCCCCTCACCGGCACGGTGGTCGGCGTCCTGATCGCTCTGGGGTGGTGGACCTCCGAGTTCGGAGAAGCCCCTACCGGTATCACGTTTGCGATCAACACCAGCCAGGTCTTTACCTACCCCTTGGTCGGCTACCCCACGCGGGTGAACTGGAGTATGGTCCTCCTGGTCGGGGTGCCATTGGGCGCCTTCGCCGGCGCGTGGCGGTCAGGAGAGTTCGGCTGGAAGCTCCCACGCGGCTGGAGCCTGGTAAAAATCTTCGCCGGAGGCCTCCTCATGGGGACCGGTGCGATTCTGGCCGAGGGATGCAACATCACGCAGGGCTTGACCAACTCGGCAACCCTGGCGGTCGGAAGCCTCACCGCGTTCGTCGCCATGGCGGTCGGCGCCTGGGTGGCGGTCCGGGTCCTCTACCTGCGGCAAGGGTAGCGAGCGTGCCTTACTTGGTGATCACCAGGCCATGGGGATCGGGGTCCGCCGTGGTCCCGACCGGGATCGTCGCGACCTTCTGGTTGGTGGTGAGGTCGATGACATCCACGGCCTTCGCCTTACGGCTCGTAAGCCAGAGCTCCTTGCCGTCGGGGGAGAGGTCTGGGATGTCGGGAAGCTCCGACACCGGAATCTTGGCGATCACCTTCCGGCTCGGCACGTCCACCACCGCCACAAAGTGCTCCTTCCGCACCGTGACGTAGGCCCGCTTGCCGTCCTTCGAGAGCACGATCCCGTGGGTATCCGCTCCGATCTTGATCTCGCCGGCGATCTCGTCTTTCTGGGTGTCGATCACCGAAACGATGCTGTCGCCCCCTTCGGTCACCCAGACCGCCTTGCCGTCAGGAGCGGTGACGGTCCCCATGGCGTCCTTGCCCGCAAAGAGCTTCTTGATCACTTCGCCCGTCGCAGCCTGGATGACGTAGACGTCACCCGAGCCGCCGTTGGAGACATACGCCTTCTTGCCGTCCGGAGTGAAGGCGACCAGCATGGGCTTGCTCCCGACCTTGATGGTGCGGATCACCTTCTGGCTGGCCAGATCGATGACCGACACCGTGTCGGCCTGAACATTGGCGGTCCAGAGCTGCTTCTCATCTGGGGTGAGGGTGACCCCGTGGGTCCCCTTGTCAGCGGGAATCACGGCGATCTCGCCCTCGATGTGCGGGTCGAAGACCGAGACCGATCCGGACCCGACGTTGGCGATGTAGAGCCACTTGTTCCCCTTCGACAGGACAGCGTTGTGGGGCTTTGCCTGGCTAATCTTGACCGTCCTGAGCAGTTTCTTGGCCTTGCCGTCGATGATCGAGATCGTGTTCTCTCCCTGGTTCGTCACGTAGACGGTATAGGCCCAGGCTGGTACGACCATCAGCAGAGAAACCGCTAGGAACGTGAAAACGCGTGTGAGCTGCTTCATATCATGTGTCCTCCGGCGTCTAAGCATGGGTTAAATGCGAAGCGGCTGGGAGACTTCCCACCGCTGACCTTCGCTGTTGACAAAGACTACGCGGAGCGTCCCGCTCCGGATCACCTTCAGTGGAAACCGGATCAGCGGGTTGGGGCTGACCGCTGAGGTCATCTGGAACTCGCTGATCTTCTGGTCATCCAGGTACACG
>CAYFIG010000056.1:4960-9459 GCA_964342905.1 uncultured bacterium | reverse complement strand
AGGCTCACCATGCCAGCGACCACGACCGCCCGATACCCGGTACGGAGGACGAGCCGCGCGCTCACGATTGAGCAGGTGACCCACCCCAGCACGAATGGCGTCAGGACCACGCCCGCCTGGGTCGCGGTGGTTCCGACCACAGCCTGGACGTAGAGCGGGACAAAAGAGATGGCGCCAAACATGGCCATCCCGGCCAGGAAGCCGGTGGCGGCCGCGGCGCGGACCATAGGATTCCTGAAGAGGGCAACGGGGATCAGCGGTGACTGAGCGCGACGCTCGACAAAGATGAACGCGACCAGGAGCCCGCCCGCGAGGGCCAGCGGCCCCAGCACGGGAAGGGTCAGCCATCGAGCGGCACGACCGGCTTCGACTAGCCCCAAGAGGAACACCGAGACTGTCAGGGTGAAGAGCACGGCCCCGCGGTAGTCAATCGAGACTCGCCGGGAGGGGCGTGCCGATCCGGCCAGCCCCCACGTGATGGCAAGCGCGGCCAGTGCGCCGAAGGGGAGGTTGATATAGAAGACCCAGCGCCAGGAAACATGATCGGCGAGGAGCCCGCCCAGGAGGGGTCCCACGAACGACGCGACACCCCACACGCCCGAGAAGTAGCCCTGCATGCGGGCCCGCTGCTCGAGCTGGTAGAGGTCGCCCACCACGGTCATTCCGAGGGTGATGAGCGAGCCGGCACCGAGCCCCTGGAGCGCGCGGAAGAGAACGAGCTGGGCCATGCTCTGGGAGAGCCCGGAGAGGGCCGATCCCCCGAGGAAGAGAGTCAGCCCGACCACGTAGGTCTTCCGCCGTCCGAGAAGATCCGAGAGGCGCCCCCAGATGGGCATGGTCACCGTGGAGGTGAGGAGGAAAGCTGTGAAGACCCAGGAGTAGATCTGAAGACCACCCAGGCTTGCCACGATCGTCGGCATGGCGGTCGCGACGACGGTCGATTCCATGGCAGCCAGGAAGATGGTGAGCATGACGCCGGCCACCACGATGGCCCGGCGGGTCCGCTCGGTCATGGATGCCCCCCGGTGCAGGCGGCGCATCGGCAGAGGGCCCGGAGGGCAGCGTAGGGGAACCGGCTCTCGTGCGTGTCAGACCAGACCACCCGCACGCCTTCGGGCAGGCGCTTAATCTCGCTGGGCCAGCTCATCTCGGAGGTGAGCCACGGAAGCTCCGCGCAGCTGCCGCAGGGACAGTCGCGGCGTAAGCGCTCGAAGGGATAGATGCTCTGATGCTTGTCAGCCCACGTGGCGCCGAGGGCATAGCGTCCCACCAGATGGATTTCCGAGAGATCGTTGGGGCTGGGCTGGCCGAAGATCGGCAGGACCTGCTTGGTCACGTCCCGTCCCCGGACGATTGCTGGCTCAGGCGAAGCCCGGCCAGGAGATAGTGAATGGCCAGGTTCTGATACTCGCCCCACTGCCGGGCGCGGCGGCGAATCGCCTGCTCGCTCACAGGCCGGCCGCGGTTGTAGAAGCGCGCGAAGCATTTCCTGACACCCAGGTCCCCTGCCGGGCACACGTCGCCCCGTCCCAGCGCGCGGGCCAGGAACCACTCGGCGGTCCAGCGGCCGAAGCCGCGGACCTGGGTCAGCCACGCGATCACCTGCTCGTTGGGAAGCCTCGCCAGCCGGTCGAAATCGAGGGCGCCCTGGGCGACCAAACGGGCCAGCCCGATGATGTACTCCGCCTTCCGAGCGGAGAACTGCATCCGCCTCAGCTCCCTGACTGTCGCGTGGGACAGACGTTTCGGAGATGGAAACGCGTACACGACCTCGCCCTTGATGGTCACCGGCTCGCCAAAGCGGCGGATCAAACGGCTCCGCGTGGCGAAGGCGAAGGTGAGGTTCACCTGCTGGGCGGTGATGGCCCCCACGAGCATCTCGAACGGCGCGGGAGCCAGCGTGGGGTGGAGACCGTAGAGGGGTGGAATCAGCGGAGCGAGGGTCGGATCAGCTTTCGCCATCCGGTAGAAGCCGGGAAGGTCGGCATCGAGGAAGAGGAGCTTACGCACCTCGGCGAGGGCAGCTTCGAGAATCCGGTGAGACCTGGATCCCGGCACGGTCAGGGTGAGCCGTACCGCATCGGGAGGCCCGTCCCAGCAGAGTTCGTAGCCGTGAAGCCCATCGTCAGCGCGCAGGACCCGTCGAAAGACGTCGCCGGCTAGACGATTGGCCGGATCCTCTCCCCAGATCCGATACCGCGCCAGCGTCTGCCGCACATCGAGAGGGCCGTCAACGAGGAACTGGCTCGTCATGGGTCGAGCGCCGTGGCGCCGCGTCCAAGTTTACCAGCACTACCACCTGAGGTGGTACGGGACGTCGGTCACGACGACGTTCTTCCTGAACAGCAACGCGCCCTTGACCAGGAGCGCCGTCTGGTTGTGGAGCAGGTGCTGCCACCAGCGCGCCGGGATGAACTCGGGCAGGACGATGGTCACCATGTGGTTCTGGCCCTGCCCCTGGAGGTGATCCAGGTAGTCCAGGAACGGCCCCAGGAGCGAGCGGTAGGGCGAGTCGAGCACCACCAGCGGGGCGCCACACCCCCACTTCCCCCACCTCTCCTCCAGCTTCGAGGTCTTCTCCGGATCCAGCTCGACGTAGACTGCCTTCGCGTCGGGGGAAAGCGTCTTCGCGTACTGAAGAGCCCGAACCACTCCTTTGTGGAGGTCCCCCACGAGGACCAGGACCGAGTGCCTGATCGGCGGAGGCCCTTCGTACTCGTCCAGGGAGAGCTGCGCCGCGACCTGCCGGTAGTGGCGCTTGACCGTGGAGAACAGGGCGATGAACAGCACGATCAGGACCACGACCATCCACGCCCCGTGGGTGAACTTGGTCACTGCGACGATCGCCATCACGAGCCCCGTGGTGACCGCTCCCAGCCCGTTGAGCAACGCCCGCCACCACCAGCCACGCCGCTTGTGGGTGAGCCACCTGCGGACCATGCCTGTCTGATGCAGCGTAAAGGAAGTGAACACGCCCACGGCGTAGAGCGGGATCAGGGCGTGGGTGCTTCCGCCGAAGCCCACGATCAGGGCGATTGCAGCCAGCCCCAGGATGATGATCCCGTTGGAGAAGACCAACCGGTCCCCGCGGTTTCCGAACTGCCGGGGCACGAAACCGTCCCGCGCCATGAAGAAGGAGAGTCGGGGGAAATCGGCGAAGGCGGTGTTGGCGGCCAGGACCAGGATGATCATGGAGACCGTCTGGATGTAGTAGTAGGGAATGCCGCCCCCGAACACCTGCCAAGCGAGCTGGGAAACCACCGTTTCCTCTTCCTTGGGGAAGATGGCGAAAGCGGACGCCAGGAAGGTCACGCCCACGAAGAGAGTGACCATGATCACGCCCAGCCAGACGAGCGTGATCCGCGCGTTCCGGGCCTCGGGAGGCTTGAACGCGGTGACCCCGTCCGCCACAGCCTCGATGCCTGTCAGGGCCACGGCGCCGGACGCAAACGCCCGCAGGAGGAGGAATACACCCAGGGACGACACGGCCTCCGTCTCGGGGGCCGGCGCGGATGCCTCAGGCACACCCTGCCAGAAGTATCGGAGGAAGCCGACAACGAGGAGCCCGAGGAAGCCGGCGATGAAGAGGTAGGTCGGCACGACAAATAGGCGCCCGGATTCCCTGACTCCACGGAGGTTCGCGACGGCAATGCCGGCCACGAACAAAACACAGATGAGCACCCGCTCCGGGTAGAGGACCGGGAAAGCCGAGGTAATGGCCGCCACGCCAGCCGAGACGCTCACAGCCACGGTGAGCGTGTAGTCGATCATGAGGGCAGCACCAGCCGTGAGCCCGGCGAGAGTTCCCAGGTTGTCCTTGGCCACGATGTAATCGCTCGCCCCCTGTGGATAGGCGAGGACGCTCTGCCCGTAGGAGTTGATGACGATAGCGATCACGACAGCGATGGCAAAGCCGATGGGGACCGAGAAGGCGAGCGCGGCGGTGCCGGCCAGAATCAGAACCCGGAGAATCTCCTCGGTGGCATACGCGACGGAGGAGAGGTTGTCCGAGGCGAACACCGCCAGCCCGGTAGCTTTGGTGAGCCGCTCGTGCCGGGCCTGGGCGGTGGGGAACGGGCTGCCGACGATGAGGCGCTTAAACGCGTGAAGCCGCATGGGATGGCCTCGCGGCGCGATGCCGCAGACTGACGCCCTAGCCTAAGAGAGCCTGAGAGAGGCTGTCAAGGCCGGCTCAGAATGGGCCGCGGTGTTCGTCCGCAATGTTCTCGAAGCTCGCGTAGTCGGGGATGAAGACCACCGGCACTTTCCCCGTCGGCCCGTTTCGCTGCTTCTCCACGAGGATCTCGGCGTAGTTCTCCCCCTCCTCGGTCTGGATCCCGTACCGACTAGGCCGGTAGAGAAACATGATAAGATCCGCGTCCTGCTCCAGCGCCCCCGAGTTGTGACTGACGATCCCGTCCGCCAGCCAGGAAGCGGGGCCCGGAACCGTGAGGTCAAAGACCTCCTCCTCGCCATCAGCCGCGATGGCGACGATCCGG
>CAYFIG010000056.1:494-4950 GCA_964342905.1 uncultured bacterium | reverse complement strand
AATAGATCACTGGTCGCACGCGCATGAAGCTCCCGGTCTCCAAGGATCTCCGCGTACTCGGCCAGAACCGCCCTCGACGGAGCGAAACGAAAATGGGCGCTTCCCCCGTAGGCCGTCCCCCGGAGGAGAGCCATGCGCCGATGGGAGATTCCCTGCGCGCGCATCACCTCTTTCACCCGATCGAAGTCCTCCCGGGGCAGCGTGTCCACATTCGTACTGGCTCCATGGGTCGCGAGCGCCGCCTCAAGACGATCAGCCTGCGGCTTGCGCGGACCAAAGGCACCAACCGTTTCCAGGAAGCGGCGTTGATCCGTCGCACCCGAGACCGTCACAAAGAAGGTGGGTCGGTAGTGGCCCTTCTGGGCGGAGGAGATCCGGGCCACGATGCCGAGCCGGAGCAAGAGCGCCGCCACGTCTCTCGCCAAACCCGCACCGTTTGTGCTGTAGAAGACGCTGTGGCTCCCTCTTCCGTGAGTGCGGGGCACGATCGTTCCGTCGGTTGCCCACAGGTGGCCCAACAACAGCGCGATCTGCCGGTTCGACAACCGAAAGACCGATTCAGGAACCCGATTCTCATAGGACCGCTGACCGAAGATTCCCAACTCACGAAGCCATCGGTTGACTCCATTGGGATGCCATCGATCACCGTTTCCACTGATAAGAAGCTGGTGCCAGGTGCGGCGGCCGGCGTAGCGTTTCACCTCGCAGCCAAACTCCTGGCGCGCAGCATCTGCCACGATCTTGCTATTCTCCTCGGAGCTGGTCGTGTACCGGAGCGGCTGGTGGTTCAGGTAACTGCCGTCGCCAATCAACTGGCCGAGGAGCGCGACCCGGAGGTCGGGCCAGGAGTCCGGAAACGCAGGTTCAGGAAGCCTCCTGGCGATAGCCAGACGATCGCCCACCGAGAGCTCGCCCACCCTCCTCCAACCCTGAGCCGCAAAGAGCCGATGACGCTCGGTCGCCCGAAACACCCGCCCGCTCGCCAGCCGGATCGAGAACACCGGCTTTGTCCCGACTCGCCAGACCTTCTCACTCTTCGCCGCGACGATCCTCCCCGTGGGAGACATCGCGAGGACCTCGGGCGCCGTGCCGACCAGATCCTGGATAGGGATCCGTCGCCCATCTGCCAGGACGACCAGGGTCTCGCCTGTGACGCACTCCCTCAAATCCGAGAGCTGGGGGCGGTAGTCTCGCTGCGCCCGGGCCTCAACGGCCCGGGAGAGCTGGGAGAGGGCCATGACCGGCAACCGGAGCTCCTTGGCCAGGGCCTTGAGGGATCGGGAGATCTCGGAGATCTCCTGCTGCCGGTTCTCGGCGCTCCGACCGCGCATGAGCTGGAGATAGTCCACGATGACCAGGTCGAGCCCGTGTTCGGCCTTCACGCGCCTGGCCTTCGCCCGGGCCTCCAGGACCGAGAGCGCGGGCTGGTCGTCGATGTAGATCCGTGCCTCAGCCAGCCGGCCCGCCGCGCTGGTGAGCTTGGGCCAGTCGCGAGGCTCCAGGTAGCCGGTGCGCACCCGGTGAGAAGCCACTTTCGCCTCGGCGCAGAGGAGGCGCTGGACGAACTGCTCCTTGGACATCTCGAGCGTGAGGACCAGCACGGTCCGGTGAAGCTCGATGGCAGCGTTGCGCGCGATATTCAAGGCAAAGCTCGTCTTCCCCATGGAGGGGCGGCCCGCGACGATAATGAAGTCCGAAGGCTGAAGCCCGGAGGTCATCAGATCGAGTTTGCGTATCCCTGTGGCAAGCCCGGTGACTTGCTCTTTCCGCTCGTAGAGATGCTCGATGTACTCGAACGTTTCCTTGAGGATAGAGCGCACGGGGATGGCGCCGCCCTGCATGCGCCGCTCGGAGAGCCGGAAGATGCGCTCCTCGGCCTGGTCCAAGAGGACGTCAACGTGGTCGCGGGCCTCGTAGCCCAGCCCGACGATCTCGGTGGCGATGCGGATGAGATCCCGGAGGAGGGCTTTCTCGCGGACGATGCCCGCGTAGGTGAGGAGATGGGCGGCGGTGGCCGCCTCCTCCACCATGGTGGCCAGCGCCACGTCCCCGCCAACTTCCTCCAGATCGCCCCGCCGGCGCAGCTCCTCGCGAAGGGTCAGAAGGTCCACCGGCTCGCTCCGCTCGAAGAGAGCGATCATGGTGTCGAAGATCTTCCGATGCCCCTCCTTATAGAAATCGGTGGGCTTGAGGATCTCCACGGCCTTGGGCAGGCTGTCCTTTTCGAGGAGGATGGCGCCCAGGACCGCCCGCTCCGCCTCCAGGCTGTGAGGCGGGATCTTGGAGGTCAGGAGCTCCGTGACGGTCGCCACCGCTATTCCTGGGAGACGATGACGCGGAACTGAGCGGTGACGTCGGGGTGAAGCCGGATGGGGACCGTGTGCTCCCCCAAGGCCTTGATGGGTTCCTGGAGCCCCACCCGACGCTTCTCGATGGTGAAGCCGTGCTGGGCGAGGAACGCCACCACGTCCTGAGCCCCCACCGACCCGTAGAGGCGGCCCTCCTCAGAGGCCTGGCGGGTCAGCGACAGGCTCAGCGCCTCGATGGCGCGAGCCCGGGTCTCGGCCTCAGCCCGAGCGAGAGCAGCCTGGGTTTCCTGTCGCTTCTTGATCTGCTCCAGGTTCCGGAGGTTGCCCGGGTTCACAAGGAGGGCGAGCTTTTGGGGAAACAGGTAGTTTCGGGCGTATCCGTCCGAAACCTCCCGGACCTCCCCCCGGCGGCCGACCTTGGGGATGTCGTCCAACAGAATGACTTTCATGGACGCTCCGCCGGACTACTCGGCGACGGAGGGCAAGAGAGCCATGGTGCGGGCCCGCTTGATGGCGTGGCTGAGCTGGCGCTGGTGCCGAGCGCAGCTACCCGAGATGCGTCGGGGAATGATTTTCCCCCGGTCGCTGATGAAGTTCCTCAGGCGCCGGAAATCCTTGTAGTCGATCAGCCCAACTTTGTCCATGCAGAACTTGCAGACCTTGCGCCGGCCGAAGCGACGCCGCCTGACCGGCTTGGTGGCCGTGGGAATCACTCGCTCCTCCTTCAGTGACCGCTCCCGTCAGACTGTCAAAAGGGAACGTCGTCGGTACTTTCGGCTGGTTCCTCAACAGCCTCCGGCTCAGCGGTGACCGCGGACTTGCCCCGTCCCATGAACTGGACCCGGTCCGCGACGACCTCCATCACGTTCCGGCGCTGACCGTCCTTGGTCTCCCAGTCCCGCGTCTGGAGGCGCCCCTCCACGAGGACGGGGCTTCCCTTGTCCAGGTACTCGCCGCAGCTCTCCGCCTGCTTCCCCCAGACCACCACGGTGAGGAAGCAGGTGTCCTGCCGCTTCTCGCCGGCCTGGGTCGTATAGGTCCGGTTGACCGCCAGGCGCAGATCGGCCACCGGAGTACCGCTGGGTGTGTAGCGAAGCTCGGGGGGACGGGTGAGATTTCCGATCAACAACACCTTGTTGAGACTCGCCATTAGCCGACCTCCTCCAGTGCCTCCGGAGTTTGCACGGGTCGGGCCTTCTTTCGGATCGGCACCCGGGTGGAGAGGAAGCGGAGGACGTTCTCGTTCAGCCCGAGCTGTCGCTCGAATTCCTTCATCATGGCTGGCGCCGCAAGCAGTTCGATGACCACATAGATGCCTTCCCGCTGCTTCTTGATCTCGTAGCCGAGGCGGCGCTTGCCCCAGTTGTCAACCTTCTGGACGGTCGCGCCGAGCTCCTTGAGAGTTTCCTGCAACCGGGTCAGGAGCTGGGCGACCTCCTCGTCGGTGGGGCGCGGGTCAAGAATCACTAGGATCTCGTACGGGTACAGAGAGTTCACCTCCCCCTCATGCGGTGGGATCGCGAAAGCGGCTCACCTTACCAGAGATCTTCTACGAGCGCAACTGCGATCGCTCCCTGCCGATACGTTCCCGTTCGCAGTGTTCCAACAATTACCAGAGGAGCAGGACTCCCGTCAAGGTCCGGGCGCAAAAAACCGGCCCCCGCGGGAGACCGAGCGGGGGCCGTATCGAAAATTGGACACCGGAGGCGTGAGGTGTTCCCGGACTAATACATATCTCCGCCATGAGGCATGGGCGGCATCTTCTTCTCCTCCTCCGGGAGGTCGGTAATCAACGCTTCGGTGGTCAGCAGCAGCGAGGCGATGGACGCGGCGTTCTGCAGGGAGACCCGCTCCACCTTGGTGGGATCAATGATCCCGGCCTGCATCATGTCCACGTACTCCATCCCCTCGGCATCGAAGCCGTAGTTGGCCACCTGGGAGTTCTTCACCTTCTCCACGACCACGGAACCCTCGAGCCCGGCGTTCTCCACGATCTGCCGGATGGGCTCCTCGAGGGCCCGCCGGACGATGGCGGAGCCCACCTTCTCGTCCCCTTCGAGCTTCAGGTTCTCAATGGCCTTTGCCGCCCTGAGCAGGGCCACGCCGCCGCCGGGGACGATCCCCTCCTGGACGGCAGCGCGGGTGGC
>CAYFIG010000056.1:0-484 GCA_964342905.1 uncultured bacterium | reverse complement strand
GCCGCCGGCCAGCTTAGCCAGACGCTCTTGGAGCTTCTCCCGGTCGTAGTCGGAGGTGGTCTCTTCGATCTGGGTCCGAATCTGCTTGATGCGCCCCTTGATGTCGGACGCCTTGCCCGCGCCCTCCACGATCGTGGTGTTGTCCTTATCCACGACCACCTTCTTGGCCTGCCCGAGGTCCTCAAGCTTGATGTTCTCCAGCTTGATCCCCAAGTCCTCGGTGATGGCCTTGCCGCCCGTCAGGATGGCGATGTCCTCGAGCATGGCCTTCCGGCGATCGCCGAAGCCGGGCGCTTTGACGGCCGCGCAGTGCAGCGTCCCGCGGAGCTTGTTCACCACCAACGTCGCCAGGGCCTCCCCCTCCATGTCCTCGGCAATGACCAGGAGCGGCTTGCCGGAGCGAGCCACCTGCTCCAGGAGCGGCAGCATGTCCTTCATCACGCTGATCTTCTTCTCGTGGATGAGGATCGACACGTCTTCGAGG
>CAYFIG010000055.1:0-9522 GCA_964342905.1 uncultured bacterium | reverse complement strand
TCGGGGGATCGAGTTCTCCGGGCTCCTGGTGAGCCAGCTGGACCTGATCGCGGGTGTCGTGGCGGCGCTCCTGGTCGTCGCCACGGTGCTCTACTTCCACCGGACCAGAATGGGGCGGGCGATGCGGGCAGTCTCCGATGACCACGAGGCGGCGCTCTCGGTGGGGATCCCGCTGAGCACAGTCTGGGCGATCACCTGGGCCATTGCCGGCATCGTGGCGCTCATCGCGGGCATCATGTGGGGCGCCCGGCTTGGCGTCCAGTACAGCCTGTCGCTGGTCGTGCTCAAGGCCCTGCCGGTGCTGATCATTGGGGGGTTCACGAGCATCCCCGGCGCGATCATGGGCGGGCTGATCGTCGGGGCAACGGAAAAGCTCGGGGAGATCTATGTGCCGATCCTCGCCGAGATCCTGATCGGGCCCGAGGTCCAGGCTCGGGGCGTGGAGACCTTCCTGCCGTACCTGCTGGCAACCGTGTTCCTTCTCTTCCGGCCTCACGGGCTGTTCGGAGAGGAAATTATCGAGCGTGTCTAGCGCATGATTTACCGGGCGACTGGCCAGTTTCGGTCGACCTACGCCGCTGACGAGGCGATCTTCCTGCTCCTCCAGGATCGCTGGGCCATGGGGGGGCTCGTACTGCTGGCGTTCGCGGCACCCTGGCTGGTGAGCGAGTACTGGCTAGGCGGGCTCCTGATCCCTGTCCTCTTCTACTCCCTGGCGGCGCTCGGGCTGAACATCCTGACGGGGTATGCCGGCCAGATCTCGGTCTGGCACGCGGCGTTTATGGCCGTCGGTGCCTACACGGCTTACAACCTCGCCTCCCGGCTCCAGCTGAATATCTTCTTATGTTTTTTGGGGGGCGGGCTCATGGCCGCCGCCGTGGGCGTGCTGTTCGGGCTGCCTTCGCTTCGCATCAAGGGATTCTACCTCGTGGTGACGACCCTGGCGGCGCAGTTCACGATCGAGTGGGTCATCAACCGCGTGCCCTGGATCAGCGGCGGCAACGTCCTGGGCTCGTTGGACACCCCCCGGATTGTCATCTGGGGGCTCCCCATCAACACGGTCGCCCGGCGCTACTGGCTGGCCCTGGTCGTGGTGGTGGTGCTGACCCTGTTCGCCAAGAACCTCGTCCGGAGCGAGATCGGCCGCGCCTGGCAGGCGATCCGCGACCGGGACGTCGCGGCGGCGATCATCGGCATCAACATCTTCCGCAAGAAGCTGTCCGCCTTTGCCGTGAGCGCGTTCTACGCCGGGGTCGCGGGAGCGCTGCTGGCCTTCGCGCATCTCGAGGCGGTGCAGATCACGGAGTTTGAGCTGCTACTGTCCTTTAACCTCCTCGGCATGGTCATCATCGGTGGCCTGGGGAGCATTCTCGGGTCGTATCTGGGTGCAATGTTCTTTGTGACGCTGCCTATCTTCATCAGCCAGGCCCTCGGGGCGACCGTGGGCGGCGCCATCCGGACCTCCGAAGGCTCGCTGTCCGCTGTCCTTGAGCTGATGGTCTTCGGGGGGCTCATCGTCTTTTTCCTCATCGTGGAACCGCACGGGCTGGCGAGGCTCTGGACACGGGTGAAGGAGAAACTGCTCCTGTGGCCATTCCCGTACTAGAATGCGGGCGAGTGTGTACGAGGGGAGGTGGGAAGCCAGGCAGATGATTGCAAGCTGACCGAGCAGTGAACCAGTACCGAAGGGAGAATGGAGAGCAGCTATGTACGGGTGGAAGCGAATTTTGATTTTGCTCTTCACGCTGGTCCTGGTGGCGGCGTGGTTGACCTCGCCAGCCAGCGCCCAGCGCGGAGGAACCCAGAACCCCACGGAGAAGGACCAGTACCACATGGTGTTGGTCTACCGTACCGGTCCCTTCGCTCCCGGCGGCACGGGGATCCCGGGCGGGCTGATGGACTACCTGACCCTCGTGAACATGAAGGGCGGTGTGAACGGGGTCATGCAGTGGTGGGAGGAGTGCGATACCCAGTACAAGACGGACCGCGGCGTGGAGTGCTACGAGCGGTTGAAGAAGAACCCAGTCGGGGGACCCGGGATTACCTACGTCAACCCGATGAGCACGGGGGTGGCCTACGCCCTGATCGAGCGGGGAACGCGGGATAAGATCCCGGTGTTCACCCTCGGCTACGGCCGCGCCGATGCGTCTGACGGGCGAGTCTTCCCCTACGTGTTCCCGCTGATGACGAACTACTGGAGTCAGGTCTCGGCGAAGATCCGCTACATCGCCCAGAAGGTCGGAGGCGAAGCCAAGCTCAAGGGCGTGAAGATCGCCAACCTCCACCTCGATCACCCGTACGGCGCCGAGACGAAGTTCATCCTCGACGCCATGTCCAAGAAGTTCGGGTTCGAGGTGAAGCATTACCCGGTTGCGGTGCCGGGGATCGACCAGAAGTCGCTCTGGCTCGACATCGCGCGCAATTACAAGGCGGACTTTGTCATCAACCGGAACTGGGGCGTGTCGTGCACGGTGCCGCTGAAGGAGGCGGCACGGCTGGGCTTCCCGGCCGACCGGATCATCGGCGTGTGGTGGTGCGGCTCTGAGGAGGACGTCATCCCTGCCGGCCGGGCCGCGAAGGGATACATCACGACAAACTTCCACGGGGTTGGCACGGAGTACCCGGTGGTTGAGGAAATCATCGAAAAAGTTTACGGCACCGGGCAGGGGAACCTCTCTCCGGCCCGCGTCGGGCAGATCTACTGGCATCGAGGAGTGGTGTTCGCGATGGTCGTCACTGAGGCCATGCGGACCGCGCAGGCGAAGTTCTGCCCCGGCGGAAAGGGGTGCGCCGTCACGGGTGAGCAGCTGCAGTGGGGCTTCGAGAACCTGAACATCACCCCGGCCCGCGTGAAAGAGCTGGGCGCGGAAGGGCTCCTGCCGCCGTTTAAATCCTCCTGCCTGGACCACGAGGGTGGCGTGGGAGTCATCATGCAGCAGTGGGACGGCCAGAAGTGGGTGCGGATCAGCGACTGGATCGCGCCCTACAAGGATATCGTCCGCGCCGAGGTGGAGAAGTCCGCGGCGACGTACGCCAAGGAGAAGGGGATCACGCCGCGAGCCTGCCCCAGCTAATTTGATCTGAGGAGGGTCCCCACCCCCCTCAGTTCTCCCCCCGGCGGAACAAGAAATGCCGATAAATGGGTCCGCGCTCGAAGCGGAAATTAGCGAGGGTGAACTGGAGACCATGACATGGAGAGGTAGGCGCTGGGTGAGTTCTGACCGACGCTCAGGCGAGGCACCCTGGTGAGCACCGCTCTCGTTCCGTTGCTCAAGGTCAACAACATCGAGGTGATCTATGAGCATGTGATCCTGGTGCTGAAAGGGGTGTCCCTGCATATCCCCGAGGGCGGCATGGTCGCCCTCCTCGGGGCCAACGGGGCAGGCAAAAGCACCACCCTCAAAGCCATCTCGAACCTACTCCGTGCCGAGCGGGGGGAGGTAACCAAAGGCTCGATCGAGTTCGCCGGCAAACGTATCGATGGCATGGACGCCGCCCGCGTCGTCAGGATGGGCGTGACCCAGGTCATGGAAGGCCGGCGCATGTTTGAGCACTTGACTGTCGAGGACGATCTCTTGACCGGCGCCCACAGCCGGCGGGACGGTCGCGCCGCGGTCAAGGAAGCTCTCGAACGGGTGTACTACTATTTTCCGCGGCTGGCCCAGCGGCGCGGGGTCAAGACAGGCTATCTCTCGGGCGGCGAGCAGCAGATGGTCGCGATCGGCCGCGCCCTCATGGCCCGCCCCCGGCTGATGCTCCTGGACGAGCCCTCCATGGGCCTGGCCCCGATGCTGGTAAAAGAGATTTTCGACATCGTGAGCCGCCTCAATCGTGAAGAGAAAGTGGCGATCCTGCTCGCCGAGCAGAACGCCGCCATGGCGCTCCGGATTGCAGAGTACGGCTACGTCATGGAGAACGGACGGGTCGTCCTCGATGGGGACGCCAAGATCCTTAGCGAAAACGAAGACGTGAAAGAGTTCTACCTGGGGTTGAGCGGCGTCGGGCAGCGCAAGAGCTACCGGGACGTGAAGCACTACCGACGCCGGAAGCGGTGGCTCAGCTAAGTTCGAGGTTGACAGGAGGGTATGCGCGCAAGTAGAGTCAGCGCCCAAGTCCGGCGTTTGAGACCCTGGCAGGAGCCGAGCGAATGAGGGACGAGAGCCAGCTCCAGATCGAAGAGATGTCCAAGCAGTTCGGGGGGGTCCAGGCGCTCAGTCGGGTCAGCCTGGAGGTCCGGAAGGGTGAGATCTTGTCGGTGATCGGCCCAAACGGGGCCGGCAAGACGACCCTGGTCAACTGCGTCAATGGCGTGTTCCACCCCGAGCGGGGCAGAATCTTCCTCGACGCCCAAGAAATCACGCACCTGGCTCCCCACCGGGTCGCCAAACTCGGAATTGCCCGTACGTTCCAGAACATCGCCCTCTTCCGAGGAATGACCGTCCTGGATAATCTGATGCTCGGCCGCCATGTTCACATGAAGAGCGGCGTCTTCCGTTCCGTCCTCTACTGGGGCCCCGGACGCCGGGAGGAGGTCGCGCACCGGAAGCTGGTCGAGGACATCATAGACTTCCTCGAGATCGAGGCCATCCGCAAGCAGATCGTGGGCGCCCTGCCATTTGGCCTCCAGAAGCGGGTGGAGCTGGGCCGGGCCCTGGCCCTCCAGCCCAAGGTGTTGCTTCTCGATGAACCCATGGGCGGGATGAACATCGAGGAGAAGGAGGATATGGCGCGCTTCATCCTGGACGTCAACGACGAGTGGGGGACCACCATTGTCCTCATCGAGCATGACATGGGCGTCGTGATGGACATCTCCCAGCGGGTCGTCGTGCTCGACCTCGGGGAGAAGATCGCTGAGGGGACGCCCCAGGAAGTGAAGAGCAATCCTCAGGTGATCAAGGCGTATCTCGGCACCAAAGCGGGGGAGAATCGTAAGGGCGGATAACGCCAAGGAGGCCCAGGATGAGCGAGATGACGCTTCCCCAGTTTCTGATTAAGAACGCGCGGGAGCATCCTCGTCGCCCGGCAATCCGGGAGAAAGAGAAAGGGATCTGGCAGGAATGGACCTGGAGCGAGTACCTGGATCATGTCCGGGCCATCACCCTCGGGTTGATGAGCCTGGGGTTCCAGCGCGGCGACACGCTTGCAATCATCAGCGACAACCGCCCCCAGGTCTACTGGGCCATGATCGCGGCGCAGGCCTGCGGCGGCGTGCCGGTTCCGGTCTACCAGGACGCGATCGCCAAAGAGGTCCAGTACGTCATCGATCACTCCGACGCCAAATTCGTGCTGGCGGAAGACCAAGAACAGGTCGACAAGCTCCTGGAGCTTCGGCACGGACTCCCGAAAGTCCAGAAGATCATCTACGACGACCCGAAAGGGATGCGCCACTACCGGGATCCCATTTTAATCTCCCTGGAGGAGCTGGAGGCCCGTGGCCGCGAGCTGGACCGGGCCGAGCCGGGTCGCTTCGACGAGATGGTCGGCGCGGGCCTCGCCCAGGACATCGCCGTTATCAGCTATACCTCCGGGACCACTGGCTTCCCGAAAGGGGCCGTGCTGACTCACGCCCAGCTGACCGAGGCAATCAGGAGTGCGATGGCCATCGAGACCTACAAACCCGGCGATCAGATTCTGGCCTATCTTCCCCCGGCCTGGGTCGGGGACACCTTCTGGTCTCTGGCGGGGGCTCTGATTGCCGGCTTGACTGTCAACTGTCCTGAGCGACCGGAAACCGTTCAGGAGAACCTTCGGGAAATCGGTCCACACCTCCTCGTGGCGCCGCCCCGGATCTGGGAAAACCTGGTCTCCCTGGTCCAGGTCAAGGTGGAGGACGCCAGCCGGGTGAAGCACTGGCTCTTCAGGAAACTCATGCCCATCGGCCAGGAAGTGGCCCGCCGTCGGATGGAGCACGAGCCGGTGCCATTCGGTCTTCGCCTCCTGGCGTGGCTCGGTGAGTTCTTTGTCTTCGGTCCTCTCCGTGACCACCTGGGGTTGCGTCGGACCCGCTACGCCTACACGGGCGGAGCAGCCCTGGGGCCGGAGGTCTTCCTCTTCTTCCGCGGGCTTGGCGTTAATCTCAAACAGGTCTACGGCCAGACGGAGATCTCAGGGGTCTCCTGCGTCCAGCGTGACGGCGACGTGAAGCTCGGGACCGTCGGACGCCCGTTCCCGGGCACCGAAGTCAAGATCACCGAAAGCGGGGAGATCATCTCGCGGAGTCCGTGCGTCTTCTCCGGTTACTACAAGAACCCTGAAGCCACAGCCGATACGTTCAGGGACGGCTGGCTCTACTCAGGAGACGCGGGCTTCTTCGACCCGGACGGCCACCTGGTGGTGATCGACCGGGCCAAAGATGTCACCGCGCTGGCTGACGGGACCAAGTTTGCTCCCCAGTTCATCGAGAACAAGCTCAAGTTCAGCCCCTACATTAAGGAGGCGGTCTCGGTGGGGCAGGATCGCCCCTACGTCGCCGCCATGATCTGCATCGATATGGAGAATGTGGGGAAGTGGGCGGAGCGACGCCAGATCGCCTATACCACATACACGGATCTCGCGCAGCGGCCGGCCGTCTACGACCTGATCCAACGGGAGGTGGAGCGGGTGAACCGGGACCTTCCAGAGACCACGCGGATCCGGAAGTTCGTCCTCCTCCACAAAGAGCTGGATCCGGACGACGAGGAGATGACGCGCACCCGAAAGGTCCGCCGGATGGTCGTGGCCCAGAAGTACGCGGACATCATCGAGGCCTTGTTTACGGATGCTCAGGTCGTGCCGGTCACCTCCGTCATCACCTACCAGGACGGGCGCCAGGCTCGGCTTGAGACCAAGCTCGCGATCCGCGAGGTCGGCGAGGCGCGCGCGCCCGTGTTCGTCTGAGGGGAACGGCATGGGGTTTTTCCTCGATCTCACCGTGAACGGGCTGATGATCGGATCCATGTATTCCCTCATTGCCCTGGGGTTTGTCCTGATCTACAAGGCTACGAGCTGTATCAACTTCGCCCAGGGCGACATGGTCATGTTTGGCGGCTACATGGTCGCCGCCATGCTGAGCCTCTATGCCTTTCCCCTCTATGTTGCGGTGCCGCTCCTCCTCGCCGCCATGGTGGCCTTGGGGTTCGCCGTGGAGCGCGGCATCCTGCGGCCCCTCATCGGGCAGCCCGTGGTGTCGGTGATCATGGTGACCATCGGGCTCTCGATAGTCTTGCAGGGGCTCGCGGCAATGATTTGGGGAGCCGCCACGATCAACGTTCCGCTGCCGATCCGCCTTCAGCCCTACGTGGTTTGGGAGGTCTTCATCTCTCCCATCAACCTCGTGGCGGCGGGCGTGTCGGTGGGGTTTTTGGTGGTCTTCGTCTATTTCTTCCGCCGGAGCCGGATGGGGATCGCCATGCGGGCCGTGGCCAACGATCAGCAGTCGGCGATGTCTGTGGGGATCAGCGTGCGGAGGGTATTCGCCCTCTCCTGGGCGATCTCCGGGCTGGCCGCTGGAATCGGCGGGATCATCTGGGGCAACATGCTGGGCGTTGACACGTTCCTGTCCCTGGTGGGACTCAAGGTCTTTCCGGTGGTGATCCTGGGAGGGCTCGATAGCGTTCCCGGCGCTGTCGTGGGAGGGCTCCTGGTGGGGGTGGTGGAGAGCGTGGCTGCCGGCTACATTGACCCCTATGTGGGGGGCGGGACCAAGGATTTCGTTCCGTATATCATGATGATCGTGGCCCTGATGATCCGGCCCTACGGCTTCTTCGGCCGCGAGATCATCGAGCGCGTGTAGGGACGGGCTGTTATGATCAATCGGGAGAGCGGAGTCTACCAGACGACCTACGAGGGGGACATGAGCCTCTACCCCCTCCCTCTGGCGAAGATCTCAGTCGTCGGGGTGCTCCTCTCTCTGGCCACCATTCCCCTCTGGGCGGATAGCCACTTGATGGCGATCGTGAACTTGGTCGGCTTGGCCACTATTGGCGCTATCGGCCTCAACATCCTGACCGGCTACACGGGACAGATCTCCATCGGCCATGGCGGGCTCATGGCGGTGGGGTCCTATGCGGCAGCGATCCTGACCTCACGTTACGACGTGCCATTCTGGTTGGGTCTTCCCGCTGGCGGAGTCATGGCAGCGGCGGTGGGTACCTTCTTTGGCATTCCCTCCCTTAGGATCAAAGGTCTCTACCTGGCGATCGCGACGCTGGCCGCCCAGCTGATCATTGAGTGGTGCATCAACCATATCACCTGGATCGGCGGCGGCGCCCAGTCAACGATTTATGTGCCCACGCCGGCCCTGTTCGGCTGGGAGATGAATACCGAGTATCGCCGGTACGCCATGATCCTCCCGATGTGCGTGATGGCGTACGTCGCGGCGCAAAATTTGGTCCGAAGCCGGGTCGGTCGGGCCTTCATTGCCGTCCGCGACCGGGACGTGGCCGCCGAGATCATCGGCGTAAACATCTTCAGGTACAAGCTGCTGGCCTTCGCGGTCAGCTCCTTCTACGCCGGCGTCGCGGGCGCGCTCTGGACGTACTATCTGAAGATCGCCAATTACGAGCACTTCACGCTGGTCGTCTCCATCCAGTACCTGGCGATGATCATCATCGGAGGGTTGGGGAGCGTGCTGGGCTCCGTGTTCGGTGCCATCTTCATCACGCTCTTGCCCATCGTGCTGCCGCTCATCGTGGAGGGCATCGCGGGACTTTTCGGCTTCGAGTACGCCGGGATCGCCGATTTTCTCGCGAACCTCCGGTTGATTATTTTCGGCGGGCTGATTATCCTTTTCCTCGCCATCGAGCCGGCGGGGTTGTACCGTATGTGGGGCAACATCAAGCGGTACTTTCGGGTCTGGCCGTTTTCATATTGAAGGGGGTCGGGCCCCCGCCGAAGGCGGGTGCCCCCTCAACACTCCCCCCGGCGGAACGGGCCGAGGAGGGCAACAGGGGTGGGAAACAAGCAAAAGGAGGAGGGCAATATGAGATCGAAATGGTGGGTCACAGGAGCGCTGGTGTTGGCCGTTCTGTTCGGGCTCTCGGCGGTATCGGCTGACGCGGGGCACGTTATCAAGCTGGGCGGCCAGTGCGATCGCACCGGAGCAACCAAGCTCATCGGGGTGGAGATCTGCCCTGGAGTCCACGACTACATCAAGCTGGTGAACAAGAAGGGCGGCGTGAAAGGGCACAAGCTCGAGTGGATCGAGATCGAGCATGGGTACATGGTGGACCGGGGCGTGGAGGCCTACGAGCGGCTCAAACGCGACGGGGTTGTGGGGGTGCTCGACTACGGCACCCCGATCGTCTATGCCCTGACCCCGCGGCACATGGAGGACAGAATCCCCGGCCTCACACCCGGGTTCGGGCGCGCCGACGCGTCTGATGGCGAACGGTTCCCGTATGTCTTCCCGATGGCCGCGTCATACTGGTCCCAGGCTGGCGCCGCGCTGAAATACATCAAGGACCAGGGCGCGACGAGAGGCGCCAAGATCGCCTATCTCTACTTTGATAATCCCGCGGGCCGGGAGCCGATCCCCCTGGTCGA
>CAYFIG010000054.1:0-9636 GCA_964342905.1 uncultured bacterium | reverse complement strand
ACCCCGAGCATCCGGTGTACATCCTGACCGTGCACGGCCAAGGGTACAAGTTCGCGGGATGATCCCCTCGCGCTCGGGCTAGGCCGCGGGCAAGGAGACCACGTTGCTCGTCGAGGCGGCCTGGCCGAACAGGCGAATGAGCACCGGCAGAACGATGAGGGAGGAGACCAGACTGGCGCTGGCCCCGATGGTCAGGAGAAGCCCAAGGCTGAAGATTCCTTGGTGCTGGGCCACCATCAGGCTCCCGAACCCCGCGATGGTCGTGAGGCCGTTGAGGGTGACGGCCATCACCGTGCTTCGTGCCAAAAGCGGGCCGCCGTGAGCGCGTCCCTCCATGGAGCGGATGACCACATTCACCCCGTACTCGGCCGAGGTTCCGATGATGAGCGGCAGCCCCCAGACGTTCGCCAGGTTGAACTTTAGGCCGAAGGCCTGCATCAGCCCCACGGTCCAGAGTGCGCCAAGAAGGAGTGGCGTGAGCGCCAGGACGGTCTCCCGGAGGCGACGGAGCATCAAAGCGGCCAGGGCGGTGACGAGGATGAAGGCATAGATGGTGCCCTGGAAGTACGCCTTCTCCATGTAGCGGATCGCCTCGTAGCTGATTACAGGAGATCCCGTCACGTCGGGATCCACCGAACGGAGTTCGGTGACGAACTGCTGAGCGCCCTCCCGGTTCCAGATGTCCACCTTGGGATGAATCCGGAGCAGTAAGCGCTCGCTCTTGCCGATGAACTTCCGCCTCAGGTCGTCGGGCACGTTCAGGAGCGTGACGGGCCGGGGTCTCAGGTTCCGCTGGAAGTCGTGGAACTGCTTGGCAAAGTCCCGGTAGAGCTGGGCCTGGAAGTGGTCCAGGGCCGGGCGTACGACCTCAGCGTCCGCGCCCTCGAGCTTCTCGAGGAGCGTGCGGATCTGGGATCGGAGTGACGCAATCTGGTTACCCGGGCCCCCGGGTCCAGCCTCGGCGGCTGCCAGGTCGAAGCGCCGTTTGAGGGTCTCCAGCGTTTCGCGGAGCCGGTTCAGGTCCAGCGCGGTCGGGATCCCGATCCGCACCGGAGCCACGAGCGGGGCGAAATCCCGGATGATTTTGATCTTCTCCGCCTGGTCGTCCGGGATCAGCATCAGCACGCTGTCCACCTCAGAAACCGACGAGAGCCGGTCGAACGCGTTGTGCTTCCGGCGGAGCTCCTCCAGCGTCTGGGCAGTCGACAGGCCGGTCGACCCGGAGCGTCCCGCCCTGGCGAGGATCTTCTTCTCCCAAGTCACGGACTCGGTTCCCCAAGACTGGAGGTTCAGCAGGTTGTAGTCGAACTCCACGGCACGGGCCGCCCAGACGGAGAAGGCGGTCAGCAGCCCTGCCACCAGCAGGATGGTCTTGGGGTAGTGAGTGAGTCGTTCCAACGCGGGGACCCGGAGCCGTTCCAGCTCGTGAGCGCGCGGCACGCGCCCCAGCGGCCGGCTGGCGTGGCGCCGGTCCACCAGCACGAGGAGAGCGGGGAAGAAGGTCAGCATGCTCAGGAATGCCATCAGGATGGCCATGCCGGAGATGAAGCCAAACTCCTGGATCCCCCGGAACTCGGTGAGCATCAGCACGGCAAATGTTCCTGCCGCGGTGAGCGCGCCGAGGAGAATCCCCGGCCCGGTGCGCGCTGAAGTCCGCTCGAGCGCCTCCCGGAGGTTCCGCCCCAGGAAGATTTCTTCCTCGTAGCGAAAGAGGAAGTAGATGCCGTAGTCGATCCCGACCCCCACCATGAGGGAGATGAACATCACGGAGAAAATGGTGAGATGGCCCACGGTCAGCGTGATCACTCCCATGGACCAGGCCAGGCTCGTGGCCAGCGCGGCCAGCATCAGGAGCGGCTTCCCGACCCGCCAGAACATGAGAAGCAGGAGGCCGAGGGTCAGGGCAAACGCCAGGAGCGTGGCCCGCTCGCTGTCGCGGAACGCGGTGGTCATTTCGTCGTTCGAGAGCGCGGGGGACCCCGTCACGCCGGCCTGAACATGGGGGAATTGTTTCCGAAGGCCGGCGATGAGCTTCCGGATGGTCCCGATCGCGTCCCGGTTGTCGGTGAAGGTCCCCCCCTTGCTCACCTGCTCTACCAGGATGAACAGGAGACTCTGGTCGTCGGAGAGGAAATAGCCTGCGTCGGCTTCCTTCGCCTCCCCGAAGGAAAAGATCGTGCCCCATGGCGAGCGGTAGCGGACGGGGCCGTCCAAGCGGACGGAGAGTTGGGCAAGCAGCTCGTCGAGGAAGCGGAGGTCCCCCGGTCCGCCGTCTTGGAGCCCCAAGTCGAGGAAGTGCGAGAGGAAGGCAGCCGCCAGCTGCTGGTTGATCCCCTGGAGCAGCTGGTCCAGGGTCGGGTGGGCAGCGTAGGCCTCCATGAACTCCTGGTGGTCGAAGATCTTGTCTCGAATCTCGATCAGCTCCGGCACGGAGAGATAGAGCAGAGCCTGCCCTTCGAAATGCTTGGGATCGATGCGGTACGTCACCCGCTCGAACTTTACCGGGCTTTTTTTCAGCTCGCGCACCAGGCGGGCGGCGTAGGCCTTGGCTTCTTCGGGGGTCTCTGCCTCGACCGTGACCACGATGTCGTTCAGCTCGCCAAAATCCTGGAGGTACTCCGAGAACAACGTGGCGTAGCGCTGCCCGTGGGGGAGGAGGCGAAGGGTCGAGGTTTGGAACGTAAGCGCGTGGAACGTGTACACGATCCCGGCGATGGCGAGCGCCAGGGACAGGAGAACGATGACGATTGGGCGCTTCGAAGAGGCCCGAACCAGATGGTGGAGCAGCCGGCCGGTCCGTGAAATCTGGATCACACCCTACTCGTCGCCGGCAATGAAGCGCTCGAGCTCGGCCCGCGCCACCTCGTCCGGCCACTGCTCGGGCGGAGACTTCATGAAGTATGCTGACGGGGCCAGCAGAGTGCCTTTGAGGCCCCGGTCCAGGGCCAGCTTGCAGCAGCGGATGGCGTCAACGACCACGCCCGCGGAATTGGGGGAGTCCCAGACCTCCAGCTTGAGCTCCAGGCTCAGGGGTAAGTCGCCGAACCCTCGCCCCTCGAGGCGGATGTGGGCCCACTTGCGATCGCCGAGCCAGGGGACATAATCGCTGGGGCCGATGTGCACGGCTTCGGAGGGGAGCGGATGGGCAAGCTGGGAGGTCACGGCCTCGGTCTTGGAGGTCTTCTTCGAAGCCAGGCGCTGGCGCTCCAGCATGTTCAGGAAGTCGGTGTTCCCTCCCACGTTGAGCTGGCTCGTGCGCTCGAGGGCCACCCCCCGGGACATGAAGAGGCGCGTGAGGGCGCGGTGGAGAATGGTGGCGCCGAGCTGCGATTTCACGTCGTCGCCGATCACCGGCAGCCCCCGCTCCTCGAAGCGCCGACGCCAGTAGGCCTCGCGGGCGATGAAGACCGGAATGCAGTTCACGAAGCCGCAGGCAGCGTCCAGGACTTGTTCCACGTACCATTTGGTGGCCATCTCGCTGCCCACTGGCAGAAAGTTGACCACCACGTCGGTTCTGGTGTCCTTCAGGATGCCCGCGATGTCGGCGGTGGAGCCGGGTGCCTTGCGGATTACCTGCGAGAGATACTGGCCCAAGCCATCGTGGGTCATCCCGCGGTGAACCGGGACACCCAGGTGGGGGACGTTGCAGAACTTGGCGGTGTTGTTCGGCGGGATGAAGATGGCCTCGGACAGATCGCGGCCCACCTTGCTGGCATCGATGTCGAAGGCAGCGGTAAACGTAATGGCCCCCACGGGGTAGGGGCCGAGGCGGGGGTGCATGAGACCGGCAACGAATCCCTCCTCGGCGACGTTCGTGTAGTGGTGCACGCCCTGGACCAGGGCCGAGGCGCAGTTGCCGACTCCCACGATGGCCACCCGAACAGTGTCCACGATGCTGCCTCCTTTTGCTACGGCCTCACGCCGAGAGCTCCGGCATCCCGGAGGTTCGGAAGAAGGCCAGCAGGATGAGCCCCGCCGTGACCCAGGTCAGCTCCCGGAGCCGGCGGATTAGAGCGAAGGAGAGCCCGAGGCCAGCGCCGAGCCCGAAGGCCACGAACACCGCCATGTTCCCTCCTTCCTGCACCCCGAGCCCCCCGGGGATCAGGAACGCGGCGAACTTGATGGCCGAGGCAAAGGCGTCGATCACGAGCGCCGTGGCGAGGGAAACCGGGATGCCCAGAAAGTGAAGGATCAGGTACACCTCGAGGCTCCCCAAGAGCCAGCCCAGGAAATTGAAGAGGATCGAGAACGCGAGGCGTCGGCGATGCTCCCGGTAGAAGATCGCCAGAGCTCGGTCGAGCTGATGGAGCTTTTCGGCGCGGGGCTCTCCCCAGGTCATCCCCACTCCTTTCAGGAGCTTGAGCCCGCCGCCAAAGATCCCCCGGAGCTGGACCAGGACGAACCCACCCAGGGCAAGCGCCTCCACAACGAGGAGCCCCGTAATCCCGTGGAGGAAGGCGGAGGGAAGTGGAAACAAAAGCCAGGCGAGCACCAGCCCGACGATCAGGAAGCAGCCCTGGGCCAGCACGACGCTCGTCTTTCCGACGATCACGGAAACCAGACCCTCTTCCAGGGGAACCCGGGGGCGCAGGAGATAGGCCTTCACCGGCTCGCCTCCCACCGACGCGGTCGGCGTGGTGATGTTGAACGCTTCTCCTGCCAGGCGTACCGACACGAGCGTCAGGAAGGGCGCCAGATCCCGGCGGAACGCAAAGCGCCAGCCGAGGGTATCCAGCAGAGTGACCAGGCTAAAGGGAAAGACCAGCACCACGAGGAGGCGCCAGGACAAGGTCTGAATCTGGGCCAGGAGTATGGCGGGACCTATCAGGGCGATCAGGTAGCCGGTGAAGGCCACCCCGAGGGCGAGGAGCACCCAGCGAACCGTCGTCATCGGCCTCTGAGCTTCCGCTGAACCAGGCAGCTCAGCCAGTAAGCTTGAGAGCCCACGGCCAGGAGCCCGACGAGGTGCGGCAACAACCATTGAACCTTCCAGAGAAAGAAGATGAACGACGCCAGGACGAGGTAGAACAGATCCCGGTTCCCGATTCCGCGAAGCACACGGCCGAGGCCCCGGTCCCGGTTCGGCCGGGGCGGGAAGAAGTTGGCGACGAGCGCGCTCATCATGATGCCGAAGGCCGCGAGGGCTCCAGCCAGAAACATGGGCTGACCGCTGACGGCGCCCGCGGTCGCGGCCATACCCAGGACCAGCAGCACATTGCTCGCGGTGTCCACGGCCACGTCGAGCCACCGACCGAGGCGAGACTCCTGGAAGGTCAACCGGGCGAGAGCCCCATCGGAGTGATCCGCCACCACCGCCATCAGATAGAAGAGGAGCCCGAGCAGGGCGGACCGTGGGGTGGCGTACCAGAACTCCCAGGCCGCGGCCAGCCCAAGGGCTAGGCTGACCAGGCTCACCTGGTTAGGGGTCACCGGCAGATGGACCAGGAGCCGCGTGAGGAATCCGGAGCAGGGACGGTTGATCAACTTGTCCACGCGGCTGTCGGCTTCGGTCCCGAGGTGCCGATAGAGCAGCGCCTCCGCTTCTCGCCGGCTCCCGGAATCCGTCACAGCGACAAAGTAACCTCCGCCCGCCACCAGCGTGATCCGTCCGCTTCTGACCAGGCCCTCCAGCTCCTCTCCCATCGGGACGCCCGCCACCAATCTCTCCTTCAGGGCTTGAGCCTGCTCGGCCGCAATCACCAGCACAGGCGCCGGGCTCCCTTTGGACTCCTCCAGCGCTGCGGCGACTCCTCTCCGGCCCGCCTCTACGAGTGTTCGGAGGCTCCGGGGGTCCACGACGCCGTGAGCTGGCAGCAGAAGGAGCGGGTCGGACCCGACGCCACGATGCTCGAGCGCGAACACGACGGGAGCCAAGCGCGGGTGGCGACGGATCTGAGAGAGAACCGGTTCGTCGGCCAAGGCCCGGGGAAGGCCGATTTGTGCCACTCCGGTCCGAGCGGCGATCATGAGCATCCGGAACAGCACGCTCACGCCTGCCACCGGGCGAAGCGCCCACTGCCGGCTGTCAGCATCAGCGAGGTAGATCACGGCGGCGAGGCTCACGGCAGTCGCCTCTCGACCCTTGGAAGAATCTCCCGGTCGGCGCGGCTCAGATCCTCTGGGAAGTCGATCTCGGTCCACGGAAGCCCGGCCACATCCACCCACCCCACGGGAACCAGTCGGAGAAACCGATCAAGGGCATCCTCGTACTCGGCCCCATCGCCGGCTTCACGCCGCACTTGATCGACACAGACGCGGAGCGCCGGGGCATGAATGGCCCCACACTTCAAGAACCCGACCCCCTCGCCAACCACGTCGTGGGCTGGCGGGGTGATTTTCTTTCCCATCGCAACCACCCGAGGCCCCCGAGCGTACAGCTTGACCTCCTCTCCCGTATCGATGAAGCCCTGGTCCAGGAGGAGCGCGCTTGGCATGGGCGAGTCCACCAGTCGGTTCAGAAGCTCGGGCGCAAAGAGCACGTCGGCATCCATGAGCAGGGAGTCGTCCTGGATGGCTTCGCGTGCGCACCAGAGCGAAAGCAGGGACCCCTTGGCGTAGTCCGGGTTCTCAACATAGCGAATCGAGAGACTTCCGAAGCCGGGGCCAATCTGGTCACGGATCTGCTCCCGGCAATGGCCCACCACCACCACCACCTCTCGGATCCCTGCCGCCTGGACCGCGTCGAGCATGCGCTCCAAGAGCGACCGTCCCCCCACGGGAATGAGACATTTAGGCCGGCGGTCAGTGAAGGGCGCGAGCCGTCGGCCAACCCCGGCAGCAAGAATGATCGCTTTCATTTCCACCCAAGTACTGCTTCCAGGGCAGTCAGGAACTCGCGGTACTCGTCCAGCGACACATCCCCCATGTTGGCCACGCGGAAGATCTTTGGGGCGAACGCTCCCTGGCCGGCGTAGATGACGAAGCCGCGGGCCTTGAGCTGGTCGTGAAGCCGGGCATAAGAGAATCCCGCGGGGAGCTCGAGCGCGGTGATGGTGTTCCCACGGAGCGGCGGCGGCAAGAGAAACGAAAGGCCCAGGCGGCGAAACCCGTCCCGGAGGAGCGCCGCGGCGCTGGTGTACCGGGCGATGCGAGCCGGCACGGTCTCCTCGAGAAGCTCGGCCAGCGCCTCATCCAGGGCATAGCCCACCTGGACAGCGGGGGTGAAGAGCGGTTCTCCCTTTTCCTGGGCCTGCCAGTTGGTGGGAAGAGAGAGGTACACCGAACGCGGCGGGATACTGACCAGGCGAGCCATCTCCTCGTGGCGCACCAGGACGAAGGAGAGGCCCGGGACCCCCTGGATACACTTGTTGGCGGTCCCCACGCAGAGGTCCACGCCTGAGGCCTGGAGGTTCAGGGTCTCGCCGCCCAGCCCGGAAATAGAGTCCACGAGGAACGATTTCCCCGCCGCCTTGGCGAGCCGACCCACCTCCTGAACGGGGTTGATGAGCCCCGCGGTGGTTTCATGATGAACCATGGCCACCACCTGGATCCCGGGATCTGATTGGAGCGCCGCTTCCACGCGCGCCAGGTCGGGCGGCCGTGTCCACTCTCCGGCGACCTCCACCACTCGGACCCCATGAAGGGTCGCCATCCGCGCGATCCGCTCTCCGTAGACGCCGTTGACGACCACCAACATCGCTCGGCCGGTCTCCACCGAGGACGCTACGGCTGCCTCCAGGGCGGCGGTCCCGGATCCGGTGATGAGCACGGATGTGAACCCGTTCGGGGCGAACGCGTCGGCGAGACGAGAGCGGATCGAGGCCATCAAGCGGGAGAATTCATCTTCGCGATGGCAGATGTCTTCACGCAGCTGGGCCCGGCGCACCCGCTCGGAGATATTGACGGGCCCGGGGTTGAGCAAGATGGTTCGGCTCGGCATCTCACCTGGCTCCGAGGGATGAACGGAAGCGGTCGCGAATCGTTTCTGGCGGGTAGGGGATCCGGGGCACATCGGCCTCGTTGGTGGTGACCTTGATCAAAAGGAAGTGAGGTCCGTCCTCGGCGAGGGTCACCCCCATCGCAGCCTCGATCTCCGCGGAGGTCGTCGCGGTTCGAGCAGTGCAATAGCCCGAGGCCGCCGCCACCTGGTCGAGCCGGACCTCACGGGAGATGGAGGCCTGGTTACCGGTGGAGCCGTAGACCTCGTTGTCGAACACCACGTGGACGAAGTTCCCGGGCTTGAGTGCCCCCACCATGGGGAGAATCCCGAGGTTCATGAGAAGGTTGCCGTCCCCGTCGAAGATCACCGGCCTCACGTCGGACCGCGCCAGGCCCAGGCCCAGGCCGATCGCCGACGCCAGCCCCATGGAGCCGATCATGTAGAAGTTTTGCGGCCGGTCTGAGATTGCGTAGGATTCCCGGCACACGTACCCGTTGGCATGGATCACCGGCTCGTTGCTGAGGCAGCCGACGACCACGCGCAGCGCCTCGTAGCGGGAGAGCGCAGGCGTGAGCTGAGCTGAGTCTTGAGACCAGTGGGTCCTGTCACGGCGCGCAACCCCCGAGTGCTCACGGGCAGCGGGTCCTGTCCCGGTGCTCCCCACGCTTCGCGTGTGGGCCCGCCCGGCCGTGCTCGCTCTACCCACCCGGCCCACCCCGCTGCGCGCGGCCGGGGGCCCCATCACCGTGCCACCCGCTGCCCTTTCTACATCACTGGGCTCGCGCTTGCCGGGCGACCCGCTGGGCTCCTCGTCCTCGAACACCCCCGGGGGGACAAGCAAGGCGACGGGCTCCATGCGCGCATCGGCCTCGCGCGTCGCCCACGCGAGGTCTCTCTCCACCGAGGTCGGAGTGAGGGCGCGGTGGCGGATTCCGAGGAGGTCGAGGAGGCGCGGCGTGATGGCGCCTGTGAGGAGGTGTTCGGGCGCGTCGGCCTCGCCGGAGCCTCTCCAGGTCACCACCAGCAGGCTCGGGAGCTTATAGAGAAGCGCGAGCGAGGCCAGCGCGTTCAGGCCGGTTCCCAGTCCCGAGTTCTGGAAGAGCACTGCAGGGCGCTTCCCACCGAGCCACGCCCCGGCAGCCAGCCCGACAGCAACGTCCTCTCGGACAGCGGCGAGGTAGGGCAGGCGGGGGTGGACATCGAGCGCGCTCAGCACCCCCTCGATCAGCGAGCACGGAACGCCCGCAAAGAAGTCGTAGCCAAGGTCCTCCAGCCGCTCGACGAACTCTTTTCCAGTCATGGATCGCCTAAAAGAAGGAACACCCACCGCCGGGTGGGTGTTCCGATCCGCACGGGGGACCGGCTACTCTTTGATCTCAGCCCACGCCCGCTGGTAATCCTCGAACGTATCAATCTCGAGCCATCCCTTGTAGATATTCACGCAGGAAACCGGCTCGCCCTGGTCCACCAGCTCCTGAAGCATGTCGGTGAACGAGGCGCGCGTCAGCGAGTCAGCCTCGTGGAACGGCGCGGCGGAAGCCGCACGGAGCCGAGCCCAGGTCTCGCGAAGCTGGCGGCATCCCCGCTCGGAGAAGAGCGCCATGCCGATGAACTCCCCCGTGGCTTCCTCGGGTGGCACCCACTGACCGACCCGCACCACCGTATCGTCGTCTTCGGAGGGGAGAAAGCGGTGGTGGGGCTCGGGCGTGTTCCGGGTGATCACCAAGTCCATGGGCTTTGAGAGCGGCAGCAGCCGG
>CAYFIG010000053.1:0-9820 GCA_964342905.1 uncultured bacterium | reverse complement strand
TGCCGACACCTTTCCCGCGCCAGCCGCGCTCCACATAGATGGAAAAGTCGACCACGAAGTCATAGGCCCTACGCGGGTTGAAAGGGTTGAGGCTTCCCCACCCGACCACGGTTCCCTCGGCCTCCGTCACAATGACCGGGTGGCGCGGCCCGCGCTCCGCCAGCCACTGCCCACGCTCCTCTGGAGTCCTCAGCTCAGTCTCCAGGGTAGCGATGCGGTCTTCGATTCCCTGGTTATAGATCTGGCAAATGGCGGGGGCATCTTCAGGCGCCGCGGGCCTGATCGATATCTCGCTCATCGCGGGGCCTCTCTCCTCGAAGCCGTGTTCAAGCGCGGGCTACGCCCGCGCAACCTCGGGGGGAGGTACCGGCACGCGGAGCGGTTCTCGCGCAGGCGTGCGTAGGGGGGCGTTAGCCCCCCTCCGGGTTGAGTTCACGCGCGTCTAGCCGTTCCTCCATCTTCAACCGCGCGAACTCCTCCAGGGTTTTCCGAATCCCGTCCTTGAGACTTGTACGTGGCCTTGGCCCCAGGTCTCGCTGGTAGCCATGATCGGCCAGCGCGGCGGGGAAGGGGATCGGTTGCTCCACATGGGTGATCTGCCCTTTCGCGGGGGGCCACGCCTCCTCGATCATGCGGATCGCTTCGGCGATGGCGGCCGACTCGCCGTGAAGGTTATACGCACGCGCACCGTCAAGGTTTGCCTCCGCGGCCGCCAGCAACGCCGCGGCCACGTCTTCCACATAGATCAGGTCCGTGCTTCCGCCCCAGCGGATCCGGAACGGTCGCCCCAAGATCGCAGCTTTCATCGCGAGCGTCGGATCCGCGGTGAGGCCGAAATCCCGTCCGGGGCCGTAGACCGAGAGCGGGCGGAATCCGATCGACGGGATCCGGTGCTCCTCCCAATAGACCCGGGCCGTCTCCTCGTTCGCGACCTTATAGACGCCGTAGTGGGTGGCGGGCCGGGGGGGCGCATCGTCGGTGAGTGGGCCCGGGCCGTAGAAGTGCGGCGGGCCAAAGATCGCCGCCGAAGAGGCGTACACCACGCGTTCCACCTGGTCGCGGAAGGCCCGAGCGGCCTCGAAGATATTGGCGGTCCCCACCACGTTCACGAGGGCGCCGCCAGCTGGGTCCTGGCGGCAGAGCGGGACCTGCCAGGCCGCCAGGTGGATGATCCGGGTGATCCGCTGCTCGCCCACGACCGCAACCAGGCGGTCACGGTCGGCGATGTCGCCGCGGACGATTGTCGCTTCCTTGAGCCGCTCGAGCCCAGCAATCATCCTGAGCCGCCAGGGATCGTCCCCGAGGTCGTAGAGGACAGGCTCCTCCCCAGCGGCTAGGAGCCGCTTCACCACCCAGGAGCCGATGCACCCGAACGCCCCGGTGACCAAGATCGCCATGTTCTCACTCGGAGGGGGGCTCCGCCCCCCTACGCTCGCCTTCGGCTCGCGCTCTCCACGGTCTCGCTTCGCGAGAACCGCTTCGCGTGCCGAACCTCCCCCCGGAGAGATTGCGCGGGCCAAGCCCGCGCTCGACACTACGACTCTGTGCCTGCGGCAGCCGAAACGAATTGCCCGAGCTGCTACTACCCCGTTCGGGCGATCATGCTACCACGTGGCAAGAGGGAATGTGTATAATCCCCCCATGTTTCGTTGTCTGCACCAACCAGTATTGCTCGCCGCTGCGTCTCCCCGGATCTATAATCCTCACTTTCTTGAAGACAACCAGAGGGAAGAAGATGAGCGTTATTGAGGAGAAATTGGCGAAACTCGGGCTTACACTCCCCCCGCCATTCCAGTTTCCGAGCCCCAACCGCACGGGGTGCGTGCAGGTGGGTAACCTGCTGTTTGTGTCCGGCCACGGCCCGGGTCTCGATCTGCCCGGCATCAAAACACGGGGAAGGGTGGGGTCCGAGGTCTCGGAGAAGGAGGCCTACCAAACTGCGCGCGCCGCCGCCCTGAGCATGCTCAGTTCCATCAAAGCGCAGATCGGGGACCTCGACCGCGTGAAGCGCGTGGTGCGGTTATTTGGTATGGTGAACTCCGCACCTAACTTTGAACGGCAGCCCGCCGTCATCGACGGCGCTTCGGACCTGTTTTTGGAGCTGTGGGGCCCGGTGAACGGGCAGCACGCTCGCTCTGCGGTGGGCATGGCCGAGTTGCCGAACCGCATCCCCGTTGAAATTAACGGGGAGTTCGAGCTGCATCCGTAAGCTTGGAGCGGAGAGGGTAGATGTTTGACAGCCAGCGGTTCTTCGAAGAAGCGTGGCCCAAGATCTCGCAAGGCTTCGAGTCCGAGGCCGACGCTGAGTCAGAGATCGAATGGATCCTCAGCCACATTCCACTTTCGGCCGGGGCCCGGGTGCTCGACGCGCCGTGCGGGTTTGGCCGCCACGCCCTGGCCCTTGCCCGCCGGGGCTTCAAGGTGACAGGGGTGGATCTGAGCGAGGTGGAGCTCCAGCGCGCCCGCGAGCGAGCCACTGCCGCCGCGGTTCACGTGGACCTGGTTTGTCAGGACATGCGCGCCATGGACTTCTCCGAGGAGTTCGACCTGGCCCTGAACCTCTTTTCGAGCATCGGCTACTTCTCCGACGAGGAGGACCGGCAGCTCCTGGACCGCTTCTGCCGCGCCCTCAGGCCCGGGGGCGCTTTCGTCCTGGACACCCGGAACCGCGACCACTACATCCGCCACTACGCTGAGGAAGAGACCTGGCCAGTTCCTGGCGGCACGGTTCGAATCCAGCACCGTTTGGACCTCGCGACGAGCCGCATCACGAGCCAGTGGTGGCTCCAGGAGGAGGACCGCTCTCTGGGGGAGACGGGCTTCCGGCTCTACTCGCCCCACGAGCTCTACCGGATGCTCCGGCCCGAACGCTGGTCGCGCGTGGAACTCTTCGGCGGCCTGGACGGGAGTCCCATCACGCTCGACTCGCCCCGGATCGTCCTCGTGGCCTGGAAGTGACGGGGTCATGCCGATCCTGACACTCCCTTACGACACGGGCCGGACGATCAAGCTCGCGATCCCCGACCGAAACTATCGGGGGACCGCTGAGCAGCCCAGGCTTCCCGCGGTCGTGGATCCCGTCGCCGAGATCAGGCGCGCTCTGGCTGAGCCCGTGGCCTCGCCTCGATTGGCCGAGCTGGCGCGCGGCAAGCGGCGGATTGTTATCGCGGCCACCGACATCACGCGCTACTGCCCCGATGGGTTGGTGGCCGAGGTCCTTCTCGACGAATTGGACCAAGCCGGCGTGCCCGGCTCAGCGATCACCTTCGTCATAGGTCTCGGAAGCCACCGCGCGATGACCCGCGCTGAGATCGCGGCCAAGCTGGGGGCGAAGATTGCTGAGCGCTTTCGAGTCCTAAATCACGATTGGAGAGACGATCGCGCCCTGACAGACCTGGGGCTTGAGCAGGATTTCCCGGTTCACGTGAACCGTGAGGCCGTGGACGCCGACCTCCGAATCACCACGGGGATCATCGAGCCCCACCTCTTCGCCGGCTACTCGGGCGGCGCCAAGACCATGGTGATCGGCGCTGGCGGCCATGCCACCATCGGCGCCACCCACGGCTACCAGGTTCTCTCCCACCCCACCTCGCGCCTCGGCGAGGCCGACTCCATCTTCCGCCGGTTTATCAACGCCGCCGGAGAGCGGCTAAGTGTCGAATTTGTCGTCAACCTGGTGATTGACCCCGACAAGCGGTTGATCCGTGCCTTCGCGGGCGACCCGGTTTCAGTCTTCCGCCAGGGAGTGGCCCTTGCCCGGGGCGTGTTCGAGGTGCCGGTTGCGGAGATGGCGGACATCGTGGTGTCTGTCGCCGGCCCGCCGAAGAACCTCAACCTTTACCAGGCGACGCGCGCCTGCTATCCGGCGATCCTCGGCCCGAAGCCGGTGGTGCGGGAGGGCGGCATCGTGATCGTTCCCACCCCCTGCCCTGACGGTCTCGGCGAGGAGTCGGCGCGCCTCTGGCTCCGCGACACGCCGGACGGCCGGAGCATCGTCGAGAAGGCGCGGACCCAGGGAATCCCGGAAGGAGCCCACATGGGTTACCGCTTCGGCCGCTTCCTGACCCACGTCTCCGAGGTAATCGTCACCGACTGCTTGATTCCGGACGCGACGATCCACGAGGTGCGGCTCACCCCGATGCGGACCGCCCAGGAGGCGCTGGAGTACGCGCTCCGAACCCTCGGCAATGACGCCAGGGTCCTCGTGATCCCTCACGGCGTCGCCACCATTCCGGTCCTTCCGTCTTAACCCAGAGGAGCTGGCATTCCATGGCACACGACCAGAAGCCCCTCGTTGTCGTTGGCGGGCCGATCCACCCCGCCGGAATCGAGCTGCTCCAGACTGAAGCCCGCGTCGTCATCGCCGAGGACCTGACCGAGGAGGGAATCATCCGCGAGGCGCAGGAGGCGGAGGCCATCCTGTTTCGGATCAAGCCCCCGTGCACCGAGCGGCTCATGGCCTCCTGCCCCAAGCTGAAAGCGGTGGGGCGCTACGGCGTCGGCCTGGACACCGTGGATCTTCCCGCGGCCACGCGGCTCGGGATTCCCGTGGTCCACGCCCCCGGCTCCAACTCGGATTCGGTGGCCGAGCACGCGGTGATGCTAATGCTCTGCTGCGTGAGAAAGACCATTCCCATTGATCGGGCTACGCGGCGGGGTGAGTGGCGGGGAGCGCATTTCCGGGGGATTACAGAGCTCCGGGGAGCGACGCTCGGCATTATCGGGGTGGGCAACATCGGCAGCCGCGTGGCCCGCATCGCCCGGGGCTTCGGGATGACCGTGCTGGGGTATGACCCGTACGTCCCTCGCGACGAGCTTCGGCGGAGGGAGGTGGAGCCGGTCTCAGACCTCGGCGAACTCCTCGCCCGTGCCGACATCGTGACCTGCCATACCCCTCTCTCCACCGAGACCCACCACCTGATCAACGAGCAAACCATCGCCCGGATGAAGGACGGTGCGATCTTCATCAACACCTCCCGCGGCCCAGTGCACGGTGAGCGCGCCCTCTTCGAGGCGCTAACCCGGGGGAAACTCCGGGCAGCCGGCCTGGATGTCTGGGAGGAAGAGCCCACCTCGGCTGACAACCCGCTGCTCAACCTCGAGAACGTGATCTGCACCTCCCACGTGGCCGGGCTCAGCGAGACGGCCAACCGCAACATCGCCGTTGGCGTAACCTCGGAAATCTTGCGGGTGCTCCGCGGCGAGAAACCCGAGGTTCTCGGAAATCCCGACCTCTGGCCCCGCCTCGCCCATCTCCGGTAGCGGGCCGTAGCTCAGAACTTGAAATCACAACGTGTGATCTCAAATAGACATGGTCAAGACCGTGCCCCTCATTCCGGCTGAACGGATTGAGCGGGCGATCCTGCTCATCCGAGGCCACAAGGTCATGCTAGATGCGGACCTTCGTCGCAAATGCCCTCGCTGAAAGTAGGAGAGCTAAAAGACGCAAGTCAAATTAGGACGCTACTGAGGCGTAGAGACTGATTGACCGGACAAACGAACGGCGTCTATACTGAGGAACAAATTGAAGGGGGGCCCGGCGCATGCCAATCGACGCGCGCCATCCCACGGAGATTCGCGAAGAGATCCGCCGAGGCAAGTATACCGGCGTCACCGCAGGCCTGGCCCCTGGCTACGTCCAGGCAAACCTCGTTGTGCTCCCCAAGGACCACGCCTACGACTTCCTCCTTTTCTGCCAGCGGAACCCACGGCCCTGCCCGCTGATCGAGGTAACCGACGCGGGCTCCCCCGAGCCCACGGCGGTGGCGCCGGGGGCCGATCTCCGCACGGATGTGCCCAAGTACCGGATCTACCGCGACGGGGAGCTGGCTGAGGAGGTGACCGACATCACTCCATGCTGGCGCGAGGACCTGGTGGCCTTCCTCCTGGGCTGTTCTTTCACCTTCGAGTGGGCGCTCCTGGACGCGGGCGTGCCGATGCGCCACATCGAGGAGGGGCGGAACGTGGCCATGTGGCGGACCTCCATCGCCTGCCGGCCTGCGGGCCGCTTTCACGGCCCAGTGGTGGTCTCCATGCGTCCGATTCCCTCCGACTTGGTTCCCAAGTCGGTGACGGTGACCGCCCGCTTCCCCATGGCCCACGGCGCGCCGGTTCACATCGGCGATCCTGCAGCAATCGGGATCAAGGATCTGAACCGCCCCGACTGGGGCGATCCCGGCATCTTCAGACCCGGGGATGTGCCGGTCTTCTGGGCCTGCGGGGTGACACCCCAGGCAGTCGCACTCACCAGCAAGCCCCCGTTCGTCATCACCCACAGCCCAGGCCACATGTTCATCACTGACCTACCCAACCACGCGCTCTCTGTGATCTAACGGCACGGGTCGCGCGCTGATGCACCCCGAGCCGAAATTTCTCCCCGCGGGGGACCTGGCGGTCTCGGTGGAGCTGGGTGACGAGATCAGCCCAGAGGTCAACACGCGTGTCCGTGCTCTCGAGTACCTGATCCAGCAAAAAGCGATCCCCGGTGTCGTGGAGACCGTTCCGACCTTCCGCGCCCTCCTGGTCTACTACGACCCGCTGGTGATCGGCTGGGATGAGCTGGTGGCGACCATCGGCTCGCTGATTTCCCAGGCCCAACCCGAGGCCCTCCCTCCGAGCCGGTTGGTGGAGATCCCATGCTGTTATGACGGTGAGCTGGGTTTCGACCTCTGCGCCGTCGGCGAGAAGCTCGGTCTCTTACCTGAGGAAGTCGTGCGCCTCCACTCGACCGCCGAGTTCCAGGTGTACTTCGTCGGCTTCACCCCCGGTCTCCCCTACATGGTTGGGATGCCTCCGCGGCTGACCATTCCGCGCCTGGAGAAGCCGCGCACGAAGACTCCCGCTGGGAGCGTCGGGATCGGCGGGAGCCAGTGTTCCATCTACCCGGTGGAGAGCCCGGGAGGCTTCTGGGTGCTGGGGCGCACCCCGCTCTCCCTCTACGATCCCACGCGCCCGGACCCGATTCTCCTCCGCCCTGGAGACCGGGTTCGCTTCCGACCCATTGATCGACGCGAGTTCGACCGGATTGTCGCCGAGGTGGCGGCAGGGCGCTTCGCTGTGAAGATCGAGACGTGACCTCACTGGCGGTCGTCGAACCTGGTCTCCTCACCACGGTCCAGGACCTCGGGCGGTCCGGCTATCTCCGCTATGGCATCCCGCCCTCCGGCCCCGTGGACCGCTGGGCGTTTATCCTCGCCAATCGCCTGGTGGGGAACCCCGACACGGCGGCCGGGCTGGAATGCACGCTGATCGGCCCGAAACTCGAGGCGCTCGACCCTTGCCTGATTGCAGTGACCGGTGCCGAGATGCCGGTAACGGTCAACAACCAAGAGGTGCCGCGCTGGACCGCCGTGCGTCTCAAGGTGGGGAATGTGCTGAGACTGGGTCCGGCCCTGCGCGGTGTGCGCGCGTATCTGGCCCTCTCCGGAGGTATCGAAGTGCCCCCGGTGCTGGGATCGCGATCGACGTACCTTCGGGGGCAGGTCGGAGGGCTTGAGGGGCGGCAGCTCGGGAAAGGCGATCTTCTCTCCCTTGGCCTCCCCGCGGTTTCTCTGGATGCTGCCAAAGGGCTCCGGGTGAGGCCGGAGTGTATCGCGTCGTATTCGGAGAAGCCCGAGGTGCGGTTCATCCTGGGTCCCCAGGCCGATCGCTTCACCCCCGAGGGAATCGCGGCCTTCCTTGAAGGCCCCTACGAGATGCTCCCCCAGTCGGATCGGATGGGGGCGCGGCTCCGGGGGCCACGCATCACCCACACGCGGGGCCACGATATCATCTCCGACGGGGTCCCGCTCGGCGGGATCCAGGTGATCGGCGATGGGCAGCCGATCGTCCTGCTCGTTGACCGGCAGTCCACCGGAGGCTACACGAAGATCGCGACCGTCTGCTCCTTCGACATCGGCCGGGTGGGACAGGCGAGGCCGGGCCAGCGGCTCAGGTTTCGGAGCGTCTCGGTGGATGAGGCCCACGCCACTCTCCGGGTGGAGCGCGCTTGCCTCGACGGCGCAATCGTAAAATGAGCCTCGAGCGATTCCTCAGCGACTACGCGGCGAAGAGCGCGCGCTCGCGTCAGCTCTATGAGGAAGCCCTCCGGGTCATGCCCGGCGGCAACAGCCGGACGACCATCTTCTTCGACCCATACCCCTTCTACGTGGCGAGGGGAGAGGGTTCCCGCGTTTGGGATGTGGATGGGGTGGAGAGGCTTGACTTCAACGGCAATTACACGAGCTTGATCCTGGGTCACGCTCCGGCTCCCGTGATCTCGGCGATTCAGAAGACCGCGGCGCTCGGCGCCTCGTTCCCGGGCCCCACAGAGCACGAGGTGAGGCTGGCCGAGCTGCTCTGTCGCCGCATCCCGTCGCTCCAGCGCGTGCGCTTCGCCAACTCGGGGACCGAGGCCACCATGAACGCGGTTCGCGCCGCCCGCGCCTTCACCGGCCGCCCCAAGATCGCCAAGTTCGAGGGCGCCTACCACGGCACCCATGACTGGGTGATGGTGAGCGTGACGCCAGACCTTGCCAGGGCCGGCTCGCGCAAGCGGCCGCGCCTCGTCGCAGGGTCAGCCGGAATCCCGCCGGCGGTGTTGAAGCACGTGGTGGTGCTCCCGTGGAACGACCTTGAGGCGTGCGAGAAAATTCTTACGCGGGAGGGGAAGAACCTCGCGGCACTGCTGGTGGATCCGCTGCTCGGGATCGGCGGCATTATCCCGCCGGCTGACGGCTTTCTCCAGGACCTGAGAGCGCTGACGGAGCGGGAGGGCATCCTCCTGATCTTCGATGAGGTGATCTCCTTCCGAGTGGCCCCTGGCGGGGCTCAGGAGCGCTTCGGCGTTCGACCGGATCTGACCACGCTCGGCAAGATCATCGGCGGCGGGCTCCCCATCGGCGCCTTCGGCGGCCGGGCCGATATCATGGCGGTCTTCGACCCCAGGGGCGGCCACGCGCGCCTGAGCCACGGTGGCACCTTCAACGCCAACCCGATCACGATGGCGGCTGGCGCGGCGACGCTGGCCGAGCTGACTCCCGAGGCCTACCGGCGCCTGGATGCCCTGGGAGATCGGCTGCGCGCCGCGGTCACTGACCTCCTGAAGCGGCTGGGTCGGCCCGGCCAGGTGACCGGCGTGGGCTCCCTCTTCTGCCTCCATTGGACCGAGGCCAAACTCACGGACTACCGCTCGAGCCGGCCCATGGATCCCCAGGCGCCGCTCCGGGTCTTCATGGGACTTCTGACCGAAGGGATCCTGCTCACTCAGCGCGGGCTCGGCTGTTGCTCGCTCGCAATGAGTGATCACGACGTGGACCAGTTCGTCCACGCGCTCGCGACAGTGCTCGAGAAGGAGTGAAGCTATGGCGAACAAGGTGATTGATCTTAACTGCGACATGGGCGAGAGTTATGGGAGGTGGACGCTCGGGGCCGATGAGGCCATCATGCCGTTCATCACCTCGGCGAACATCGCCTGCGGCTATCACGGCGGTGATCCCCATGTGATGCGGAAGACTGTGGCGCTGGCCCTGAAGCACAAGGTCGCCATCGGGTCCCACCCGGGGCTTCCTGACCTGATGGGGTTCGGCCGCCGGGTGATGGATGTGAGCCCGCAGGAAGTGAAGGACTACATCTGCTATCAGACCGGCGCGCTCCGGGAGTTCGTCCGGGTCGCCGGGGGCGACCTCCAGCACGTCAAGCCCCACGGGGTTCTCTACAACATGTGCGAGAAAGACGAGACGCTGGCTCAGGCGGTGGGCGAAGCCGTCATGGAATCCGGGAAGGGCTTGATCCTCATGACCCTGGCCTCGGGGCGGTACGACGCCACGTGCCGGAAGATGGG
>CAYFIG010000052.1:1462-9822 GCA_964342905.1 uncultured bacterium | reverse complement strand
ACCGGCAGTCCGACGAGCGATTTGTGAGCGACGGCGACCCGGCCACGCTGACGATCCCGAAAACGCGGCGCGGCGAGTTGCGGGAGCTAACGGGGCGGAAGCTCCAGGTTATCGAGCGGGACTGACCGCCGCTAGCTCGCTCCAATCGCCGTTTAACGTAGCGGCCGGCGTGCGAGTATCGCGAGCACCCGGTCCGCTGTAGCGCACCGTTATGCGGTGCCCACTATCAAGCGCTCTTCCTGTGCACTACGAAATCCACGTCACAATCCAGAATCTGTAGGAGCGACAACAGCTGATCGAGCGACTTCCGGTAATTCGTCTGGTCGAGCAAGCGATAGAACTGCGTCGCTGAGGTGCCAAGTCGGCGAATGATCTCGCGCTTGGCGATGGGACTAGTCTCAACGCGCTTCTGCGCTTCGAGGGTAAGCTTATAGAGCAGCAGATCTCGCAAGTACCTGGGATCCTGGTTGTACTCGAGAATCTGTTCGATGTGGACGCTCCCTTCCCTGCCAGACTGAAGGACATAGCTGAAGCCTTCGTGGCCCAGCTCCTTGTCCACGAAGGCTTTGAGTACCCTGTCACCTGCGGCGATTGGAGGGTCGAGCTTGGCGTAGGGAAACAGGAGAGTCTTGGTTGATGTCTTGACTTCAAACGCTTTCTTGCGGTTATTCGGGGAGACCCTTCGGATCTTCATAAGAGGCCCTCGGACTCAAGTTCTTCGATGAGTTGACGAATCCGCCGGGAGGCCGTGCCCTTCATCGGCTTCTTGTTGTCGAGATCCCATTTCACAACCAGCTTCCCGTCGCGGTAGATATGAACGTGCCGGGGAGGATGGTCACCCTTCCACGTTAGGAAGACGTAGCCACCTCGCCGGACCTTACCCACCGACAGAGATGTTACCTACAAAGGTAACGCTTGTCAACGATGAAGGAGATATGGCCGACCGCTTCAGAATCGATCCTGGCGCCTCCTGGACAACGCCCGGCCGGCGCTCAGGGCATGAGAACCCGGAAAAAAGGAGTTGAGGGTCCCACTGTGATGGAGTAGAACGGTGTCCACAGTCGCAGATCTCAGCGGTATCTGGATTCAACAATCCGCATTCTGGGCACTCCATCGTTGACTCGCTTTCTTCTACACTAGGCACCTAACGCCGCGGTGAGCGGCCGCGGCGAGCGAATGCGAGCCAGCGGTCCGCTCGACTGCGAAGTTGGGACGCTTTCTTTCTCAGGATGAACAGCTCCTCGGCCACACGCTGAGAATCACGCCGAGGGCACCAAGCGCCACGCTCACGAGGCCGAGCCACACAGCCACGCGCACAACGATTTGCGGATGATGTAAACAGGCTCGGATCTTGCCGAACCACGAGTAGGCCGCCTTGACCTCGAGGGCGTACTCGCCCTGTGTCTGGAGGCCGCCGAGACGGGTTCGGTACCAAGCGCTCATGACGATCGACGAACCAGGGTCGCTGATCGTGTAGCGCGGCAATTGGTTGCATCGCTTCAGGAAATTCTCTTCGAGCTGGAGCGCTTCGCAGAACACGGCCCGCCTCGTCTCGGGATTGGTGATCTTCACCACGCATCGGGCTGGCAGACCCGACCGCTGCAGCCACACGAAGCCCTCACCGATGTGGTCGTCGAGGCTGGCGTAGATCTTCATTCCCTGCCCTTGTCGGCCCAACTATTAGGTCTCTTGCAGGCTACGCCTGCAGCTTATCTCGTTAAGCTCTCCTGGTCCTGAAACAAAATCAGGAGCAATATCCGCGACTTGCACGACTTTGTCAAGCCTCGGTCCTCTGACAAACGCTGCGAAGCTCGTAGTCTCGTCACAGGCGATCCGCGGGGCTGTAATGTAGATGGCGTCGTTTCTTCTCGCCGGACTGCCGATCGACATAGAGCTTGCGGGGCAGCACTTCCGGATTATCGAACGAGACTGAGCGGAGCCTAGCGATAGATGAGGTGCGACTGCCGGCGCTGGAGGAAGTCGGCCAGGTCCGCCTCGGCCCAATCCACCAGACGAGTGAGCGGCTCGCCCCTCAGGAGGGCCCACATCGTGGCCCGGTTCACGAGGAGGTTTTGGATCGCCTCTGGGCGAAACTGGTCGGGATAGCTGTCTCTGAGCTCTCGCGCCAACGCCAACGCCACCGTCACCGGCCTCAGCGCCTCCCGATCGGTCACCACGAGCCGCACGCCACCCACCTGCTCGCCCGCGTACTTATCTGCTGAGGGGGTGAAGTACACGGGCTGGAACTCGACCCCGGCCAGGCCCTTGGCGTTCATCGCTTCCGCCAGCGGGATCGGGTGAATCCACGGCGCGCCGACCACCTCAAACGGCGCCGCCGTGCCTCGCCCCACCGAGACATTGGTCGCTTCCAGGAGCCCGAGCCCGGCGTAGAGGAGCGCTTGGTGGAGCGAGCGGATATTGGGGGATGGGTTCACCCACGGTAGCGCGGTCGCGTCGTACCAGAGCGCGCGCCGCCAGCCGGCCATGGGAACGACCGTCAGCGAGACCGGCAGGTTGCGCTCAGCAACCACCAGCTTCGCGAACTCGCCGATGGTGAGCCCGGGCCTCACCGGGATCGGGTGCGGCGCGGTGAAGGAACGAAGGTCAGGGTCCATGATCGGCCCCTCCACAATCTTTCCGGTGAGCGGGTTGGGCCGGTCCAGCACCACCACTGAAATCTTGCTGCGCGCGCCTTCCTCCAGGAGATAGACCAGCGTGGTGAGATAGGTATAGTAGCGGACGCCCACGTCCTGGAGGTCCACGACCAGCGTGTCGATGTCGTTCAGCATCGCCGCCGTGGGCCGGCGCTCGGCGGTGTAGAGGCTAAAGACCGGCAACCCTGTCGCCGCGTCCCGGCCGTGGGGGACATCGGCCGTGGCCCCCCCGGTGAGCCCGTGCTCGGGCGCGAAAATCGCCTTGAGCCGCAGTCCGGGAGCCTGAGCCAGGAGATCAATGCCCCGACGCCTCCGTGAGTCAACGCCGGTCTGGTTGGTCACGAGCCCCACCGAGCGCCCGCTGAGCAACGCAAACTGCTGGCCGGCTAGGACGTCGAGCCCGCTCAAACTGCTGCCGCGCGGGGTGACCGGTTCATCCGAAGCGGGGGCGCTCGCCTGAGAACCAGACCCCTTCGTCACCCGGAGCGAAGGCGCGAAGAGGGCAGCGCCGGAAGCCGCGGCGACGCGCATCCGAAGCTCGTTGACCTGGCCTTTCCCGTAGGGGTGCACACGGTTAGTCAGAATGATGAGATAGCTCCGGCTGGCAGGATCCACCCAGAGCGCCGTGCCGGTGAAGCCGGTGTGGCCCACCGAGCCGGGCGGGAAGAATGGACCCATGGTCCGGGAGAGGGGCGAGGCCATATCCCAGCCGAGGGCCCGCGTCACCTCTCCGAGCGTCAGCGGGCTCAGCATCGCTTTGACGGTTAAGGGCTTGAGGATCTGCCGACCCTGCCAGCGCCCCTCGCTGATCAGCATCCGGCAGAAGCGCGCCAGGTCGTCCGCGGTCGAGAAGAGCCCCGCATGGCCGGCCACGCCGCCGAGGAGGCGGGCATTGCCGTCGTGGACCTGGCCGCGGAGGAGCTTGCCATCGAGCGCCTCCGTGGGAGCGATCCGGGAGCGAAGGCGTGGGCCAGGATTAAAGGTCGAATCCCGCATCCCGAGCGGCCCAAAGAGGTGCTGGCTTACGAAGCGGTCCAGCGGCTCCCCGCTCATGTGACGAACCAGCTCGCCGAGCAGGATGAAGCCGGTGTCGCTGTAGCGGAAGCCCGCGCCGGGAGAATACTCGAGCCCGCCCGTGGCCAGCGTCCGCACGGCCTCGGGAAACCCCTGGTGCATTGCCTCGTGAGGCGGAAGAGCCGGGAACCCGGCCGTGTGGGTGAGGATCCGGCGAATGGTCAGACCCCGATGCTCACGTCCGTTGAACTCCTTGAGATAGTTCCCGAGCGGCGTGTCCAACTCAAGCCTCCCCTGCTCCCGGAGAAGGAAAATTGCGGGGGTCGTGGCCATCACCTTGGTGAGTGAAGCAAGATCGAAGAGCGTGTCCGTGGTCATCGGCTCCTTCGAAGGGAGGAGGCTCTTGAACCCGAACGCCTTTCGGTAGAGGATCCGGTCCCCTTGGCCGACCAGGATCACCGCGCCGGGAATGTTGCCCGCGTTCACCGCGTCCAGCGCGGCCTGGTCCACCGCCGAGAAGTCCAGGGGGTGAGATTCCGCCGGGAACGCGAGGGCCAGGAACGCAAAGAGGGCAAGGACACCCAGCGTGGGCCTCATGCCGCCATGATACCGACGGAAGGCCGAGCCTCGCGATAAAAAACAGACGCCGTTGCGACCCTCTGGACGGGATGCTAGGATGCGCCAGAGTGTCCACCTATGGCACGGATCTTTGTCACGGGCGGAACCGGGTTTGTGGGGAAAGCGGTAGTGCACGCCCTCCAGGCCCACGGCTTTGTCGTCCGCTGCCTGGTGCGCCCCGGTTCTGAGCCGCATCTCCGGGGCTTTGAGGCGATCGAGCGGGTTCCGGGCGATGTGCTCACCCCGCAAGGGCTCGCCGACTCGATCGAGGGGTGCGCCGCCGTCATCCACCTAGTGGGGATCATCCGCGAGCACCCGGCCCTCGGCGTCACCTTCGAGCGGTTGCACACAGTGGCCACCACCAACATGGTGGAGGCCACACTGGCCGCGGGAGTGCGTCGCTACGTCCAGATGAGCGCTCTCGGCACACGTCCCAATGCCCGCTCGCGCTACCACCAGACCAAGTGGAAGGCCGAAGAAGCGGTCAGACAGAGCGGCCTCCAGTGGACGATTCTTCGCCCGTCGGTGATCTATGGCCCTGGGGACGGCTTCGTCACCATGTTGGCGCGCCTGATGCGACGGCTCCCCGTCGTGCCAGTGATCGGCAACGGGACCTATCGACTCCAGCCGGTTGCCGTGGAACAGGGCGCCGAGGCGTTCGCCAGGGCGCTCACGCGCGACGCGACCATCGGGCAGACCTACGAGGTGGGCGGCCCGCGCGCCTACCCCTTCACCGAGATCCTGGACCTGATCGGGAGAGCCCTCGGCAAGCAGAAGGTGCGCAAGGTGTATCAGCCGCTCGGGGTGATGCGCCCCCTGGTGGCCTGCCTTGAGCGCCTCCCCTTCTTCCCCCTCACCTCTGACCAGCTCCGCATGCTTGAGGAGGATAACGTCTGTGACCCGGCGCCGTTCTTTAAGACCTTTGAGCTCAAGCCAATCGAGTTTCCGGATGGCCTGAGGCAGATGTTTCAGACATGAGCTCGCCGTTCGGCACCTCGCTCCGGCGCGACCCCACCGACCCGCGCGGCCTTCTCGAGCGGATCGACGCCCAGCTCAGCGAGCGCCTGGGGGAAGCCGTGGACCTCGCCTGCCTGGATCTCATGGTCAAGCTCCGCCGCCAGCACGGGCGGCAGCTTCCCGAGGAGCAAAACGAAAAGGATCGCCAGGAATTCAGGAGCCTGGTGCGGGAGTTCCTAATCTATCTCCGAGCGGCCTATTGGAACGAGATCTCCGAGGCGGAACGCGCCCAGGTCACTCAAGCCGAAGCCGCCGCGGGGAGCGAGGAGGTCCAGCGCCTGGTCGCGGCGCAGGTGACTCTGGCCAAGCAGCTCCCAGACTACTGGCAGCGCTTTGAGGCTTTCAGCGCTGCCTTCGCCCGAGACCAGCTCGCCGCCCCCCCGCCCAAGCCCGGCTTTTTCGATCGCCTCCGCGGCCGCTGAGCGGCCCCACCCGTACACGCTAACGCGATGACGAGAAAAACCCGGGCAGCCCCGACGTTCGGCGAGGCGTTTCGGTTCTGGGTCAAGCTCGGCTTCATCAGCTTCGGCGGTCCCACGGGCCAGATCGCGATCATGCACACCGAGCTGGTCGAGCGCCGCCGCTGGATCGGCGAGCAACGCTTCCTGCACGCGCTGAACTACTGCATGCTCCTGCCGGGTCCCGAGGCGATGCAGCTCGCAACCTACGTCGGCTGGCTCCTGCACCGCACAGCCGGTGGCCTCGTGGCCGGCGCGTTCTTTGTGATCCCCTCAATCTTCATCCTGCTGGCGCTGAGCTATGTGTACGCGGGCTTCGGCTCAGTGCCGTGGATCGCCGCGATGTTCTACGGGCTCAAGGCCGCCGTGCTGGCCATCGTGGCGAGCGCCACGATCCGGATCGGCGCGAGGGCGCTGCGGCACCCGCTGATGTACGCGATCGCCGCGGCCGCATTCGTGAGCCTCTTCGTTTTTCGCGTCCCCTTCCCCGCGGTCATCGCCGCTGCCGCGACAGTCGGACTGGTCGGAACTCGGTGGCGTCCAGACATCTTTGCCATCCAGGCGCACGGGAACGCGCCGGCCGCCGTGATCTCGGACACAGAGCCGCTCCCCGAGCACGCGCGGCCATCCGCTGCGCGCGCGGCCCGTGTGCTGGCCCTGTGCCTCGCGTTCTGGATCATTCCACTTGTCATGCTGGGCGCATGGCGCGGAACCGCCGACGTGCTCTTTCGCGAGGCGGTGTTCTTCAGCAAGGCCGCCATGGTAACCTTCGGCGGCGCCTACGCCGTGCTCCCCTACGTCGCGCAACAAGCGGTCGAGCAGTACGAGTGGCTGACGGCGGCCCAGATGATCGACGGCCTCGGGCTCGCCGAGACAACGCCAGGGCCGCTCATCATGGTGCTCCAGTTCGTCGGTTTCATGGCGGGCTGGCGTCACGCCACTGATCTGGGACTCACAGGAGCGATCCTCGGGGGCCTCACGGCGACCTACTTCACGTTCATGCCGTGCTTTCTCTGGATCTTCCTCGGCGCCCCGTACGTGGAGCAGAGCCGCGGCAACCGGGCCTTGGCCGGAGCCCTCGCCACGATCACCGCGGCGGTCGTGGGTGTCGTTCTCAACCTCGCGGTGTGGTTCGGCATCCAGGTGCTCATCCCAGGCGGGAGAGGCATCGACTGGTTCGCCCTTGGCGTGGCTGCGGTCGCGTTCGTCGGCATGCAGCGTTTCCGGTGGGATATCATCTCGGTGGTCGGTGGGGCCGCCGGGCTTGGGCTCCTCTACCGCACGCTGCTCCGAGGGCTATGACGCCGTTCATCACCCTGGTCCTCGCCGAGTTCCTGGCCCGCTTCGGCTACACGATGGCTCGAAGCCCGGTCCTCCCCCGCTTTGCCCAGGACCTCGGGGCCGCCCCGCAGCTGATCGGCCTGATCGTGGCAGCTTCCACGGTGACGGGGGTCGCGATCAAGCTCCCCGCCGGCGCCCTGTCGGATCTGCTCGGCCGCAAGCGCGTGATGCTCTTGGGATGCCTCTTTTTCGCTGGCCCGCCGTTCCTCTATCCGCTGGTCCACTCCCCGGGCACGCTCCTGGCACTCCGCTTCCTCCATGGCTTCGCCACCGCCATCTTCGCCCCCGTGGCCTCGGCCTTCGTGGCGGACCTCTCCCAGCGCGGACGCGGGGAGAAGCTCGGCTGGTTCGCCGCGGCGGGCGATCTCGGCCGCACCCTAGGGCCCCTCCTCGGGGGGTTGCTCCTCTTCTACACGGCGAGCTACCCGCTCACCTACCTGGGCGTCGGCGTTCTCGGCCTGCTCCCGCTGCTGATGGTGCTCCGCCTGCCGGACCAGGAGCCGCCTCGCGCCGCGCGGTCGAGCCTCGGCTCACGTTCCCGGCAGTTCTGGAACGGAATCCGCGAGGTCTGCTCAAGCCGCGCCGTGATCATCGCCTCGACGCTGGAAGCCGCGCTCTATGTGGGCTACGGAACTTTTCTCGGGTTCTTCCCGCCCTACGCCAAGGGGATCGGCTTGAACGACGCCGAGATCGCCCTCGTGATGGGAGCCCAGCTCGCCACCACCATGCTCGCCAAGCCCCTCTCCGGGCGACTCTCGGACCGCCTCGGGCGGAAGCCCATGATCCTGGCCGGCCTCTTCCTCTGCGCCGCCACGCTGCCAGCGATCCCCGCGGCCACCTCGCTCTGGTTTCTCTTCCCTGTTTCGGCGCTCTTCGGCCTGGGCGTGGCCATCGTGACCCCTTCGACCACTGCGCTGGTGGCGGACCTGGTGAAGGCTGGCAGGATGGGATCGGCGATGGGGGTATTCGGAACCATCTGGGACAGCGGCGAAGCGGCGGGGCCGATCCTGGCAGGCTTCCTGATCGCCTCCCTCTCCTACCCGCCCGCCTTCAGCCTGATCGCGGCGGCCATGGCGGCGATGGCCCTGCTCTTCCTCGTGGCGGTGAAGGACCCGACGCCCCCTGTGACCGCCGCGGCCGAGCGCGCCGCTTAACGTGAGCGCCGGCTGAACCGGTGAGTCATCCAATCCACGAAGCCGGGGGTCAGCGTGCTCAGCACAGCCAGGGCTCGCGCAGGCGGGTACGGGTACACCTCCGG
>CAYFIG010000052.1:0-1452 GCA_964342905.1 uncultured bacterium | reverse complement strand
GAGAATGCGGGCTGGTAGGAATGGATAGACCTCGGGGCGCGGGTGTCGGGCGCAGCGCACGATGGCCCTCGCTACCTGCTCGGCTGACTGGACCGGGCCTCTATGGATGGACTCGGCCCGGTGGACTTCCACCTCGCGGAATTCGGTCTCTGTGTAAATCGGATAGACCAGGCTCACGTGGACCCCTGTCCCCTTGAGCTCTACCCGCAGCGACTCAGTGAGTCCCACCAGGGCAAACTTGGTCGCGCTGTAGGCTGAGCGGTACGGAATTCCGCGCCGCCCCACGATCGAGCTGATGTTGATCACGTGGCCCGATCCGGCCTTCAGCATCCCCGGCAGAACCGCCCGAGTCGCGGTGAGGACGCTGACCAGATTGACCTCAAGCAGACTCCGAAGTTCCTCGTCGGTGGTGGTCTGGAAGGGCGCTGCCATTCCCCGGCCAGCGTTGTTAACCAGGAGGTCGATCCGCGCCCACTCTCCCAGCACGCGCTGGACCGCTTCATGAACCGCGGCGGAATCTGTTACGTCGGCAGGACAGACCAGAGCGTGCCCTCCGTCTCGGCGAATCTCGTCAGCCACAGCCTTCAGGCGTTCCTCGCGTCGGGCCAGAAGTGCCACGCGCACTCGCTCCCGGGCCAGAGCCTTGGCCGTAGCCGCTCCGATCCCGCTCGAGGCTCCTGTGATCAGCGCCACCTTCCCGGCCAGCGCCGGCATCAGCGCCTCACCAGAGCGCAGGAGATCGCGTAGCGGTTGCGGGCCACCCACGCGTAGAGGCGCGGAGCCAGGGCCGCCACGCCCGGAAGCTCGAAGAAGCGGGCCAGCCAGCGCCAGCCCCGGAGGCGTCGGAGGATCTCGGGGATGGCGCCAGCGCCCGCCAGGACGCGACCGTCAGAAAGGACGAGCTGGAGCGCCTCGAGGCAGGCTTGCTCGGACATCCGGGGAAAGCGCGCACGCCGCTCAGGGGATTGACACGGAAGAAACTCGAACCCACCGGGGAGGGCCCGGCGCTGGACCCAGCGCATCCCGCCCTGGCAGACGGGGCAAGCGCCGTCGTAGATCAGCACGGCCGGAACCATCACCCGCCCTCCCGTCGGGGGGCATCACTCATGGACTGGCGAGCAGCGCTGACTTCGCAATAGACCGGGGGTCGCGTGCCTGCCACCGCCCCGCTTCCACTTGGCTCCAGAAGTCCTGGATGGCTCGGTTGAACAGGTCCGGTTCCTCCAGGTTCACTGTGTGCCCCGTCTTTGGGGCTACCCAGAGCCCGGCCGTCGGAATCGTCCGCTTGAGGAACAGGTTCGGCTCGAGGCATGGCTCGTCCTCATCCCCGGTCACGATCAGGGTCGGGACAGTCATCTTCCGGAGCTCGGCTTCCAGCTCCCACACGGACGGCCGGGTCTTCTGCACCCCTCTCATGGTCAGTGCCGACCCCGTGGCTGAGTGCTCTGCCAG
>CAYFIG010000051.1:5265-9888 GCA_964342905.1 uncultured bacterium | reverse complement strand
AGAGGTAGCCGCGGTCGAACTGCATCCCTTCGACCACTTCGAGCGCAGTTTCGGCGGACTTGGACTCCTCAACCGTGATCACCCCGTCCTTGCCCACCTTCTCCATCGCCTCTGCGATCAGATTGCCGATGGTCTTGTCGTTGTTGGCGGCGATGGTGGCGACTTGGGAGATTTCCTTCTTGTCCTTCGTGGACTTGGAGAGCTTCTTCAGATCCTCGACCACGGCATCAACGGCCTTTTCAATGCCGCGCTTGAGGGCCATGGGGTTGGCGCCGGCCGTGACGTTCTTGAGCCCCTCACGGAAGATGGCTTGAGCCAGCACGGTTGCCGTCGTCGTACCGTCGCCCGCCACATCCGAGGTCTTGGAGGCCACCTCCTTAATCATCTGGGCCCCCATGTCCTCGTTGTTGTCTTTCAGCTCGATCTCTTTGGCAACGGTAACGCCATCTTTGGTAATCGTCGGGCTTCCGAACTTCTTGTCGATGACCACGTTGCGACCCTTGGGTCCCAGGGTGGCCTTGACCGCTTCCGCCATAATGTTGACGCCGCGGAGCAGGGCCGCCCGGGCCGCGTCGCTAAGCAAGAGCTGCTTCGGCATAGGTGCTTTCCTCCTCGATGGTCAGGATGTTGCTAGGCTAGGGTGTCAGCCCCGACCGAGCGGTTATTCCAGGACTCCAAGAATTTCTTCCTCTTTCAGGATCAGATAGTCTTCATCTTCGATCTTGACCTCGGACCCCGAGTACTTCCCGAAGAGCACGCGGTCCCCAGCCTTGACGTCCAGAGGGACCCGCTTGCCGTTCTCGAGCACCCTCCCATCCCCCACCGCGACGACCTTCCCCTCCTGGGGCTTTTCCTTGGCAGTGTCGGGGATGATAATGCCCCCACGGCGGACTTCCTCTTCGACCCGCTTGACAAGAATACGATCGTGCAACGGACGAATCTTCATAGCGCTCCCGCCTCCCTTTGGTTTACTTCTAGCTTGTCGTCTAGGCCTATTAGCAGTCAACTGAGACGAGTGCTAATATAGCCAAGCCCCAGGAGGCTGTCAAGAGGAATTTTGCCTTGAAAGTCCGATGTTTTCACCAGTTAGGAGGCATGCGATGCCCCCCAAGATTCTGATCGCGAGGATGCTTCCTCAGGAAGCTATCACCCTGGCCCAGTCCAGGGCGACCGTGGATCTCCACACCGGGCCCGAGCCCCTGGCCCGAGCCGACCTGATCGCCCGGCTCCGGGACAAAGCGGGATTGATCTGTCTCATCACGGAGAGGGTTGATGCCGAACTCCTGAACAGCGCCCCGGAGTTGAAGGTCGTGGCGAACGTGGCGGTCGGGTACAACAACATCGACGTGGCCGCGGCCACCGCGCGCGGCATCGTGGTGACCAACACCCCGGACGTCCTGACCGAAACCACCGCGGACTTCGCCTGGGCGCTCTTGATGGCTGTGGCCCGCCGGGTGGTGGAGGGGGATCAATACGTCCGCGCGGGGAAGTTCACCCAGTGGAAGTGGGAGTTGCTCTGGGGAGCCGACATGCACGGGAAGACGCTGGGCATCATCGGGTTCGGCCGGATCGGCAAGGCCGTGGCCCGCCGAGCACGAGGCTTTAACATGCGGATCCTCTATCACGACGCGGTCCGCGCCGACGCCGCCACAGAACGGGAGCTTGCCGCCACCTTTGTCGACAAACCCACCTTGCTCCGGGAATCGGACTTCGTCACCCTCCACGTCCCACTCCTACCCGAGACTCGCCGCCTGATCGACGCCGCCGATCTCAGGTTGATGAAGCGGACCGCCTACCTGGTGAACGCCGCCCGGGGTCCCATTGTGAACGAAGCCGCTCTGGTTCAGGCGCTCAGGGAGGGATGGATCGCGGGCGCAGCGCTCGACGTCTACGAGGAGGAACCCAAGGTCCACCCCGGGCTCCTGAGCCTTCCCGACGTGGTACTGGCCCCGCACATTGCCAGCGCCTCCACCGAAACCCGGGTAAAGATGGCCACCCTGGCGGTAGAAAACTGCCTGGCGGTGCTCGGGGGAAAGCCTCCCCTTACACCTGTCAATCCCGAAGTCCTTACCGCCGGGCCGGGAGCGATCCCGCCAGGGTGAGAAGCCGTGCCTCTTCGCCAGGGCGGATCACCGCATCGCTGAAACGGACCCGCTCATACGCCTCGGTGATTTCTCTCAGGTAGGCCCCGAAGTGGGGAAGGGCGAGACCTGCCCGCGACGCGAACTCGCGAGCGGTTTCTGACGGCCCGAGGGTCAACGCCAGCCGGGCCAGTCGCTTCAGCATCTCATCGTACGCGTGAAGACGACGCGGGGGTTTGAGGAACTGCCGTCGCCCACGCCTCCCGCCGCCGGGCCTGAGCCAGACCGTCAGGAGCAACGCTGCGCCTGTCGCTCCCGCCGCGAGAAGCCAGCGGCCCCACGGCGTGAGTTCCACTGAGGCCCATACCGCCGACACGGACCGGCGCCAGGTGAAGACCTGCGCTCGAAGCGCCAGGGCCGCTGTCACCTGGTCCATCAGGCTCCAGTTGACGATGTAGCGATACCAGCGCATCCGGATGGCGTCGAGATAACGGGAGAACTGGCTGGTCCAGAACGCTGCGTCAACCGGTCCTCGCGGCGTCGGATCCAACGTCAGCCAGCCGCGACCCGGGAAAAACGCCTCAACCCAAGAGTGGGCATCGCGCTGACGAACGGCCAAGTACTGGCCATAGGGGTTCCACTCCCCCCGCTGGAAGCCATTGACGACTCGGGTCGGGATCCCGAGCGTCCGGAGGAGCACCGCCAGGCTGGCGGCGAAGTACTCGCAGTTCCCGCTGCGGGTCACAAAGAGAAATTCCTCGAGCGGGGGAAGCGTGGTCTCACGGCGGAGATCCAGGCTATAGCGAAAGGTCCGCCGGAGATGCTCCGTAAGGACGAGGGCAGCCGCGTACGGATCTTGGGTCCCTTGGGTAATCTCCCGGGCCAGGCGCGTGACGCGAGGGGAAAGCGGGGGAAGCTGGAGGTACCGCGGCTGGACCTCCGAGGGGGTCCCCTGCATATCTGCCCGGCTGCCAAGACGGGGAATGGCTTCCAGCTCCGAGTAGGCGAGGTAACGAAACCGAGCATTGCGGACCGAAAGGGTGACGCGCTCCATGGTGTCCACCATTGCCACCCCTCCGGGGAAGGTGAACCCGAGAACTCTGGGCGCGGCAAACACCACGTCCGTACCAATGGGCTCAAGGTAGATCTCCTGGGTCACAATCCGACCGCTGTGGGAGTGAGCGAGGAAGAACTGACCGTCTGGGTCCAGCGGGAGAATCCTCCGCTCGGGCTGGCTCACCTTCCACTCCTCACCGGTGAAGTAATCAAAGGCCACCCCGCGCCACCGAAGCTGCGCGAGCACGTCGGAGGTCGGTGGCCCCCCTGGAAAGCGAACCCGCATCATCACGGTGGGATCGGTCTGGATAGACCCGAAGGCGCCGAGCTTCACCCGGTCAGAAAACCCGGAAAGGAGCTGGCCACCTTTGGCCTCGACTGGAAGGGCCGCCAGGCCAAGTCGAGGAATCACGAAAAAGAAGGCGAGGGCGAAGGCCGTGGTGACGGCTGAGGCCGCTAGGCTCATCCTCAAAAGCGCAGGCGTGACGAGCCGCCCGGTACCCAGGCGGACGGTCTCTCCGGATGGACACCGCTCGGTCTCGCTCAGCAGGTGGTACAGCAAAAAGGTCCAAATCCCGAGCACGAGAAAGACTGTCAGGAAAAGGAGGAAGACAATGCTCACGGTCAGCGCAGAGGCGGCCACCAGCATGAAGAAGGAGAGGAAAAATAGGTCCCGGGAGTCGCGCAGGGTCGCGCGGTTGTAGAGCTTGTAGCAGGTGACGAAGAGCAAGAGGTGAACAAACCCGTCAAGGGCCGACTGGGCCAGATAGAAGAGGTCAAGGACCGCGAACCCTGCCGCCCCGAGCGTGAGGGCCTGCCAGAGCGCAGGCACCCGACGGCTCCGGGTCCTGAGCTGTTCTCCCCACCAGCTCCCCGCCACGGCCAAGAACATGAGGAGGCTCCCCGCCGGCGAGAGTAGCCCGCCCACCACGAGGGCCGCCACCCCGTCCAGGACGAGCAGGTACACGGCGATCTTGAACGCGAGCTGGATTGACACGCTCACCTCGCTCCCGACCCGTCGAGAGGGATCCGGATCACCCGCACCGAGGGCTCGGTGGTGAGGTCCGATCTGCTGGCTGAAGCAGCCCCTGGACCTGCGAGTGGGCGTGAACCTGGGTGCCCCTCGCTGAGATCAAACAGCGCCAGCACTTCAAGGATCCGTCGAAGCTGAGCCGGGCCCTGACCCAACGGCACATGGAGCCCTGGGCCCACGAGCTCTACCCGAGCCCCTTCGCCGATCAGGTGGAGAGCCAGGGATGCTGCCCACGACAGCGCCGCCTCCAGCCCCTCGGGCTCGATGGGTCCTTGAGCGGACTCGAGAAGCAGGCGGACCGTGAGGGCGATCTCCGCCTCGAGCTCCCTGGTCATCAGGGCCCCGGCCCTTGCGCTCGATCTCCAGTGGATCAGCCTCGGATCATCGCCCCAGTGGTACTCGCGAAGGTTATGAAGCTCGGCGCCATGGCCCACCCGCCGCTCGGGTTCGGAC
>CAYFIG010000051.1:0-5255 GCA_964342905.1 uncultured bacterium | reverse complement strand
CAAGGCCTACGAGGCCGAGGACGGCCGCACCGTCGAGATCACCGATGAGGATCTCTACGGACCGGCCCCCCCGCCGCTCGGGTTCGGACCCGCCGCCACCGAGCCCGAACAGGTTCTCCGGCTTCAACGGCCTCACCTCTGGATAAACCAGCACCTCTTGGCTCGCGAGCGGCCGGCTTGCTTTGAGGAAGAGGCCGAAAGGGAACCGGGTCACGACCCTCACGCCCGGAAGGCGCTGGCGCCCCCGCCGGGAGAATCGTTCCTCAAATGTCACGAGCGCTTCCTGGCCAGGCTTGAGCACGGGCAGATACCTGACGTGGACACCTAGCGCCCCGACCCTGGGGGACTCCAGGGCCACCGAGTTGGTAGACCGTCTCCGCTTGACGTTGGTTAAGGCCACGCCGAAGAGGGCGAGCTGACCGGCAAAGATCTCACTAGGAGTGACACGGGCTAGCCTGAGCCCGCGCATCGACTGCTCGGAAAGGATCCCGGACGCGACGATCAGGCCCAGGAGGGTGGAAACGAGAAGGTAGAGGAGGTTGTTGCCGGTGTTGAAGGCGGCCACGCCAAGGGCGAGGGTCAGGAAGAGGAAGCCCCACCCCTCTCGGGTCGGGCGGATGGTGCGGGGCGGGCGGAGGAACCGCCAGCAGAGCTGCGCGAGCTGGATTACGCGGAGAGTGATTCGCCGCACCGAATCTAGCGCGGAACCGGGATCTCCTGGAGAAGCGAACGGATCACGGTCTCGGCCTCCACCGCCTGCCCCCCCGTCCGCTCAAGACGCGAGCGCACCAGAACGCGGTGGGCGAGGGCTGGCCCCGCCAGCTCCTTGATATCGTCGGGAATCACGTAGTCGCGCTCGTCGGCCAGGGCCTGGGCTTGGGCAGCGCGGATCAGTGACTGAGCCCCCCGAGGGCTGACGCCGAGCGCCAGAAGGGGAGTGCGACGGGTCGCCTCCACCAACGCCATCACGTAATCCAGGATTGATTCGTCAACGCCGATCCGCTGGGCGGCAGCCTGCAAGCGCATGACGTCTTCGGGGGAGAGCACGGGCCCCACCTCTTCTATCGCCGCCAGCCCCCGGCCCCGCAGGATAGCCTTCTCGTCGACCCGCTCGGGGTACCCGATTCGGATCCGCAAGAGGAAGCGGTCGAGCTGGGATTCGGGGAGCGGGTGCGTCCCCTGGTACTCAAGCGGGTTCTGGGTCGCCAGAACCATGAACGGCCGCGGCAACGGATAGGTGTGATGGTCGAGGGACACCTGAAACTCGTTCATGGCCTCTAGAAGGCCCGATTGGGTCTTGGGAGTGGTGCGGTTGATTTCGTCGGCCAGCACGATGTGGGCGAAGAGGGGGCCCGGTTTGAAGACAAACTCGCCGGTTTTAGAATCGTACACCGAGACGCCAAGAATATCCGAAGGGAGGAGGTCCGACGTGAACTGGATCCGCTGAAAGGAGCAGCCGAGCGAGCGGGCCAAGGCCTGGGCCAGCGTGGTCTTGCCGACTCCGGGGACATCCTCGATCAGGACATGCCCCCGAGCCATGAGCCCGATGACGGCCAGGCGCACCACCTGGGGCTTGCCCACCAGGACTTGGCTGATGTTGGCCTCGAGGCGATGAACTAGCTCGGCGTGGTTCATGGGCGCTGGCCAAAAAAGAAGATACTTCCATCCTACTCCCCTGCGGACCGCCGGGGCAAGTTGTAAGGGAAAGGGACGGTCACGCGGCTGACGCGCGGGGAGCGCTGAGCCGTCGGGTGAGGCGGCTCTGGCGGTGGGTCAGAACCTCGAGGACTTTAGGATGGGCCCGGCGAGCGCGGGCCAGCCTGAGAGCTTCAGCCACGACGCGAAAGGCTGTCGGAAGGTCTCGGCTCTTGTGCTCGTGGTATTTGGCCAGCTCCTCCCACGGGCGGAGGCGGAAGTCGGCGGTCCCTGTGATCGCCGCTTGCCAGAGGGTGCACGCCTCTTCCCATCGGGACTCCCGCTTTGCCAGATCGGCCAAACGGAGGAGAAGCCATTCCCGCTCAGGGCCCTGAAGCCCCTGATCAAGGGCTGTCCGATAGCACTGGCGGCCCCGCTCAGGACTCCACGGCTCCCAGAGCCTCCCCAGCCCCACATACTCTTGGGCTGAGAGCAACAGAGACTCGGGTTCGCTCAGCGCCCGGCTCACCCAGCCGGCCAGCGCCGCCAGGGAGAGGAGGTCTTGGCGGTTGTGGGAGAAGAGCTTGGGAAGCGCGCCAGTCTGGCGCCGCCGCAGATATTCGAAGTAGAGCGCCGGAATGAGCGAGCCCGGCACATCATCCTCCCGCCTGAGCCCGAGCGCGTGCGCCTCGACCGTAACGAGCCGGCAGTCGGCAAGCCGCGATGCCCAGACCCGGCGCGCCGCGGGGAGGAGATCCAGGTGCCAGAGGGGACTTGGCCACGGTCGGCGCGCCAGGATGAAGCGGGTCTCCAGGAGCGAGAGATCGAACGCCCGACCGTTGTAGGTGACCCATCCCTCGAATCGCGGGAGGAGCTCGTGGAGCGCCGAGAGCAGGGCGGGCTCCTCGTCCAGGTCCCGCATGAAGTACTGCCGCACCACAAAGCTCCCGTCCTCGAAGAACCCCGCGCCAACGAGGAAGGCGTACGTCCCGGTCCCCCCGGCCAGGCCGGTGGTCTCGATGTCAAGGTAGAGGAGCTGATCGGGCCGCGGGCTCAAGCCACGGCGGCGACTGAGGAGGCTCAGGATCTCCGGCGATGCGTCCAGCGCTGCCCCTAACGGGATGGACCCTTGCCGGTAGTGGAGCGGATAGCGACGACACGCCACGAAGACTGGACCGTGGGATGTTTCCTCGAGGCTTCCACTGACGGCTGCCTCGAGGGCAAGAGACCTCGTGCGCGGGGTCATTCGACCAGACGCTTCACAATCTGGCTGGCGATGGCCTTAGCCCGACGCCCAACCTCGTTGACGGGGCCGACGCAAGATGGACAACCCCAGCGGCACGGGCAGGCCGCCAGGGTCTCACGGGCGCGACGAAGCAGATCGGGAAGCAGTTGAAAAATCGCTTCGGCGAGCCCGATGCCTCCGGGGTGGCTGTCGTAGAGGTACATGGTAGGGGTGAACTCGGCGGCCTCAAGGAGGCGGGAGCGGGTGGACTGGACCGTGGCCACCTCGGAAGGCTCGGCAGGGGCGCGGTCTCCGAGCCAGGAGCCAAGGTCCCGGATGTCGCAGAGGAGAAAGACCGGAGCCAGATGGTGGAGGAGATAGGTCAGCCCCCTGAGCCCGCCCACAAGCTCCTCCCGATTCGGAGAGATCTCAGCGAGGAGGGTCGGATCCACGCTCAGCCAAGAGCCCGTGGTCTGCATCTCCTGCTGAGGAAGCTCCACCTCCCCTGACCCCACGTTCTCCAGACTTCCGAACTTGATCTTCTTGAAGCCGACCACCTTCTCCGCGACCAGCAGTTCGCCCTGCTCGGCCAGGAGCCCCGGTGAGGCCCGCTCGGCAAGGTGCCTCAGGACCCACACCCCCTTGGCGCTGATGGCGTCGGTGAAGTAGTCCACGTTCACTCGCTTGACGTAGGCGACCTTTTCCTCGTCCTCTCGATAGCGGAGCTCCTGAACCTCGAAAGGCTCCCCCTCCACCAGGTAGATGGCCTTGGGGTGGATCATGGCAAAGGCGCTCTTCCAGTCCACCTCGGCGATGATCTGCCTCCTCTTCTTCTGCTGGTCGTCCCGCGCGGTCGTGTCGATCACCAAAAAGTTGTCAGAGGTCACGGTCCGGAGCGAGATGTGGTCGGCTGGATAACTCTCCGAAGTCCAGTGCCACCGGCCACCCGCCTGGTGAAGGAGCTCGGCCTCCTCCAGGGTTCGGAGGGACTCGCTGACCTCCAGGTCGCCAAAGCGCGCCTCCGCCTCGAAGGGAAGCTCGAAGGCCGCGCACTTGAGGTGGTTGGCAAGAATGTAAGGATTCTCCGGATTAATCCGCGCCGCCTCTGGAGGGCTCCCGAAGAGATAGTCGGGATGGGTCACCATGAACTGGTCCAACGGCGCGCTCGTGGCCACGAAGACTGCCGCCGACTCGCCACTCCGGCGGCCGGCGCGTCCCGCCTGCTGCCAGAGCGACGCAATGGCCCCAGGGTAGCCAGCCAGGACCGCCACGTCCAGGTGGCCGATGTCGATGCCGAGCTCGAGCGCGTTTGTGGAAACGACCCCGAGAACGCCGCCGGAGCGTAGCCCTCGCTCGACCTCCCGACGCCGCGTCGGGAGGTAGCCGCCGCGATAGCCGCGGACGATCCCCGAGTCCCCGGTTTTGTCCTCCACGGCTTTTTTGATCGTCGAGAGGAGCACCTCGCTGGCCAGCCGGCTCTGGGCGAACACGATGGTCGGGATCTTCTCGCGCAGGAAGCGTACGGCCAGGCGCGAGGCCTCTCCCAGATAGGGTGCCCGAATCCCCAGCTCGGGGTTGAGCACCGGCGGGTTGTAGCAGAGAAAGAGCTTGTCCCCCGAAGGGGCCCCGCTCTCAGCGATCTCCACCACGGGCTCGCCGATGAGACGCTCGGCCAGCTCCCGAGGGTTGGCGATGGTGGCGGAGGTCATGACGAACTGGGGGGTGGAGCCGTAGTGGGTGCATATGCGCTTGAGGCGCCTCAAGACATTGGCGAGATGGCTTCCGAAGACCCCGCGATACGCGTGAAGCTCATCGATCACGACGTAGCGCAGGTTCTGGAAGAGGTTGAGCCACTTGGTGTGGTGAGGAAGGATTCCGGAGTGAAGCATGTCGGGGTTCGTGAGAACCAGGCTGGCCCGGGCCCGGACCGCCCGGCGGGCATCCTGGGGGGTGTCGCCGTCGTAAGTAAACATCCTGAGTTCGGGGAGCGCCCTGGCCAGCTCCTCGAGCTCGGCGAGCTGATCCTGGGCCAGGGCTTTGGTCGGGAAGAGATAGAGGACCCGGGCCTCAGGGGTTTGAATGAGCCCCTGGAGCACCGGGAGGTTGTAGCAGAGGGTCTTCCCGGAGGCCGCGGGCGTGACCACGACGAGGTGGTGTCCTTTTTCAATCAGCTCAAAGGCCTGCGCCTGGTGCGAGTAGAGCTGGATGATCCCGTGGGCCCTGAGTGCCTCGGCGAGGCGGGGATCGAGGCTAGCGGGGAACGAAGCCCACAGCGGAGGTCGAGCGGAGAAGTGGCGGGTGGCGGTGATGGCACTCCCGGTAACCGGGGACGTCAGGAGTTCGTCAAGAAGCGCTCGGAGCGGGCGATGAACCACCGACCCTCCAGAGGTTTTTC
>CAYFIG010000050.1:5246-9991 GCA_964342905.1 uncultured bacterium | reverse complement strand
TCACCCGCATCGCGGGTCGCTACGACCTGATGAATGGCCTCATGACGTTCGGCCGTCACCAGGCCTGGCGCCGGATCGCTGTCCGGATGACGAACCCCGCTCCAGGCGGTGTGGCGCTCGATGTGGCAACCGGGACGGGAGACCTGGCTCTGGCGTTCCTCCAGACGTCCCAGTTCCGCCGCGTGGTCGGCCTGGACTTCTCTGAGGGAATGCTTCGGGTGGGGCGGGCGAAGCTTGCCCGGAAGGATCCGGCCGGCCGCGTGAGCCTGGTGGTCGGCGACGCCCTGGCGCTGCCGTTTCCTGACCGGACGTTCGCGTGCGTGACCTCGGCCTTCCTCCTGAGAAACCTGGCAGACCTGAAGCAGGGCCTCTCAGAGATGCGACGCGTCACGCACCCTGGCGGACGCGTGATGGCGCTCGAGATCGCTCAGCCGACACTCCCAGGTTTCAGCGTCATCTTCAGGTGGTACTTCCACGGGCTCGTGCCGTGGGTCGGCGGGGTCGTGAGCGGGAGCCGAGAAGCCTACTCGTACCTGCCGCGGTCAGTGGACCGCTTTGTCTCTCCCAACGAGCTGGCACGGCTGATGGAGGCGGTGGGCTTGCGGGAGGTCAGCTATCGGCGACTCGGCCTCGGGACCGTCACGGTCCACGTGGGGCGGGCTTGAAAACAAACGCGGCCCTCCGAAGAAGATTCAGAGGGCCGTGCGAATTTCGTGAACGCGCGCTTACGTCTCTGGGCTTGCGATCTCGTCCCAAGCTCGACGCAGCACCACGATCTTCTGGGCCCGCCCGTCCTGAGCCTCCACCTTGATGATGTCGCCGGGGTTCAGGAGACCGAGGTCAGTCTTCTGCTCCTCTTCGGTGACTACCAAAGTGCCCTGGCAGGTCAGGTCAGTGCACATGTCGGCGGCGTCTCGCACCCGGATCCGGCCAGCGTCCTTGTTGACGTCCACCACCGTTAAGCGGCTCGCCTGGAGGAAATCCGTTAAGCTCTGTGCCATTGGAGGTTCCCTCCTCGGGTTGTCAGGACTTACTCTGCCACACTATTGGCCTTCTTATAGCAGAAGGCTAGGGACGCCGCAAGGGGTTTTTCAACCCCCTGGCCGGCGGCACCCCTCAGGGGGCCGAAGCGCGCGTCGGGGGAGCGCTCACGTAGGTTGCGACAGTAATCCCGGCCATGCCCGGCACCTCGAAAGCCGGGTCGAGCAACCGGAACTCCTCAGCGAGCGCTGGCGCTTCGGCGCGGAGCGCCTCGACGACTTCTCCACTGGCGATGATCCCGCTGGGCGAGATGTGCTTGAGGAGCCGTGCGCCCACACTCACGCTGGGACCCACGAGGGTGATCGCCTGGCGCATCGTCGAGCCGATCACACCAAGGACCACATCGCCCACCGTGAGGCTCATGCGGGCCTCGACGGGAGTCGCGGCCTCGCACGCCCCGCCCGCGAGCGCCGGCCGTATGGCGAGCGCCGCCTGGGTCGCCTCGGCAACGGATTCAAAGTAGAGCAGCGCGCCGTCCCCTTCAAAGTCCTTCACGTCTCCGCAGTAGGCCAGGGCGACTTCAGTCACGAGCCGCATGAAGCGCTGGACGACCCCCAGGACTATCTCGGGTGTGGTGTGCGCGAGGAGGCGAGTGGACCCCGCGATGTCGACGAACAGGGTCACCAGGCGGCGGCGCGTCGGCAGGCCGCCGTCACGCAGGTAGCGCTCAGCGAGGCTTGGCAGGAACGATGCCGCTCCCTCCGCCACGGTTAGAGGCGCGCTGGTGCATTCCACTCCCGCCCGCGCTTCATGGCGGAGCCTTTCTACCTCAAACCCGGCGGCGCGCCATGCCGCAACGCCGCCCTCCAGGATCGAGACACGGTCGAAGCCCTGACCCACAAGCCAGTGTGCCACCCGGGCACTGGTCGCCTCGCCAGGTCAGGAACAGTAGACCACGAGGTGCGTGTCGGCCGGCAGGTCCCGGGCGCGCCGGGGCACCTCATCGAGCGGCACCCAGATCGCCCCGGGCACTCGTGCAGGGTCAGCAGTCCACGCCTCCCGCCGGCGCACGTCGAGCACCGCGATCCGGTCCCCTCGGCGCATGCCGGCGTTCAGCTCGCCCGCCGTGATCCGATCCACAACTTTTGAGAAATCTTGCATCATGCCTCCTTCTCATGACTAGACCGACGTGATCTCCAATCCTCCGCTTTCCTCAAATTATAACCTGGCTGTCAACCGGGCCCCTTGGCTTGACAGACCCCCCTTCTCGAAGGCTAAGATGGAGAGCGAAAAGTCCGCGTCGTTTAAAGGTTTTTATGCGTCTCAGTGCTGAGTTCACCTTCGACGCCGCCCATCGGATCCTGGGCCACCCAGGCAAGTGTGCCTACCTCCACGGCCACACCTATCACCTCGAGGTGACGGTCAGCGCTGAGCGCCTGGACCGGCTCGGCATGGTCATTGACTTCGACGAGCTGAGAGCGCTCGTTAAAAAAGCAGTTCTGGACCGCTGGGACCACGCCACACTCCTCTGGAGCGAGGATCCTCTTGTCCCAGCCATCGAGCGGATCCAAGCCGAGGCGCCTGAAAAGGTGGTGCGGCTGTCCGGGAACCCGACCGCGGAGATTCTGACGCGAGAGGCATGGCAGGCAATTCACCTGAGCCTTCCCAAGGATGTCTCGCTTGAGCGGGTGGCGATCAAAGAGACCCCTGCCTGCTCGAGCGAGCTCACGCGCGGTTGAGCGTGACCCCCACCATCACCGGCCGCATCGCTGAGTGCTTCTTCTCCATCCAGGGGGAAGGGGCCACCGCAGGAGTGCCAGCGGTCTTCGTGCGCCTCCAGGGTTGCTCAGTGGGATGCCAGTGGTGCGACACGAAGTACTCCTGGGATCCAACCGGCGGCCAGGAGGTCTCGCTCGAGGCCCTGGTGGAGGACGCCGCGGCGTTCCCTTGCCGGCGCGTGGTGGTGACAGGGGGAGAACCGCTCGAGTCTTCCCTCTTTGCTCCCCTTGTTGAAGCCCTCAAGGCCCGCGGCTTTACCACCGAGGTGGAAACCTCAGGAACCCTCCCACCTCCGACGGTACCTGTGGACCAGTGGAATGTCTCGGTGAAGCTGGCCGGCTCCGGCGTGCCGGAAACGAAACGGATCAACCCCGAGGCAATCCGGGCTTTCCTCGGACTTGGGGCGTGGTGGAAGTTCGTGGTGGTGGAACCGCGCGACGTGACTGAAGTGCTGAGGCTCGCCGAGCGCTTCGCCCTTCCCCGGGAGCGGATCCTCCTCATGCCCGAGGGCATCCGGCGGGAAGAAATCCTCGAGCGCTCGCTCTGGGTCGTGGAGGAGTGTCAGCGTCACGGCTTCAGGTACTCCCCGCGCCTTCACATTCTGCTCTGGGGGGCCAAGCGAGGGGTGTGATGAAGAAGGCGGTGGTGCTGCTCTCGGGAGGGCTGGATTCGGCGACAACGCTGGCCATCGCGAAGAGCCAGGGCTATGACCCGTACGCCCTTTCCTTCGCCTATGGCCAACGCCACAGTCGGGAACTCGAGTCCGCCAAGCGCGTCGCTGCTGCCCTCAGCGCCAAAGAGCACCTGATCCTGAACCTGGACCTCAGGCTGATCGGCGGCTCCGCCCTCACCGCCGACATCCCCATCCCCAAAGGGCGGAGCCGTGATGAGATTGGCTCAGGGATCCCCGTCACCTACGTGCCCGCGCGCAACACGATCTTCCTTTCCCATGCCCTCGGCTGGGCCGAGGTCCTCGGCGCCGAGGACATCTTTTTCGGCGCCAATTTTTACGATTACAGCGGCTATCCCGATTGCCGCCCGGAGTACATCGAGGCGTTTGAGAAGCTGGCGAACCTGGCCACCAAGGCCGGGGTCGAGGGAAAGAGCAAATTCAAGATCCATACACCCCTGATCAGGATGACCAAGGCCGAGATCATCAGGACCGGCCATGCCCTCGGCGTTGACTTCGCGCTCACCTGGTCCTGCTACGAGCCCGCTCCCGACGGCCAGGCCTGCGGGCTCTGCGATAGCTGCCTCCTGAGGAAGAAAGGCTTCACCGAGGGGGGCCTCACCGATCCCCTCCCCTACGCCACGCAATGAGCCTGATCGCCGAGCTCAAGCGACTTCAGGCAGAGCACGGCTACCTCCGCGAGGGTGACCTCCGGGAGCTTGCCGAGCGGCTCCGTGTGCCCCTCTACCGCATCCAGGAAGTGACCTCCTTTTACCCTCATTTTCGCCAGACCCCACCGCCCCGGACCGAACTCACCCTCTGCCGGGATCTCTCCTGCTTCCTCGCCGGAGCCCAGCCCTGGGGAGCGAGGGTGAAAGAACTCCTGGCCGGCGAGAGGGAAGCCGAGGTGCGGGAAGTCTCCTGTCTCGGCCGCTGTGACCGAGCCCCCGCCGCCATGGTCAATGGCTACGCCATCGGAGCCGTATCCCCCGAAGAGGCCGCGCGCCTGGCCAGAAATCCACAAAAGCATCACGCGGCTCCCGCCACCACCCGCCGCTGGCGCATTGATCCCTACGCCGAGGCCGGGGAGCGCTTCTCCGTCTATCAGGCCTGGGCCGAACAGACCGAAGAGGTGATCGCGACGCTCAAGGCCGCCGGCCTCCGCGGGATGGGGGGCGCGGGGTTCCAGACGGGGCTGAAGTGGGAGCTCGTTCGGAAGGAGACGGCAAGGCCCAAGTACGTCATCTGCAACGCCGACGAGAGCGAGCCCGGCACATTCAAGGACCGCGTCCTCCTGGAGGAGTTGCCTTACCTG
>CAYFIG010000050.1:0-5236 GCA_964342905.1 uncultured bacterium | reverse complement strand
CACGCGTGGTCGGTGCCGAGCGCGGCTGGATCTACCTCCGCCACGAGTACGACCACGCCTGCGCTTCGCTCGAGCGCGCCATCGCTGAGGCCCGCGTGCGCAACCTCCTGGGCAAGGACTTTGACATCGAAATTTTCCTCTCTCCCGGCGGCTACATCCTGGGCGAGGAGACCGCGTTGCTCGAGGCGCTGGAGGACAAGCGGGGCGAACCCAGGAACAAGCCGCCGTATCCCGGGAGCCGGGGCCTGTGGGGAAGACCGACGCTCATCAATAATGTGGAGACCCTCGCCATGGTCCCGGTGATTCTCCGGCGGGGCGCCGAGTGGTGGAAGGCTCAGGGGATTCGGGGACATGACGGGCTCAAGGTCATGGCGGTCTCTGGCCACGTCGCCAAGCCCGGGGTGTACGAAATCCCGATGGGCACCACGGTGGCGGAGCTGATTCAGATGGCCGGGGGGGTCATGGGAGGAAAGCGGCTTAAGGCCTTCGCGCCGGGCGGCGCCAGCTCGCCCTTCCTCCCGGCGGAGAAGGCCGACGCGGAGATCGATTTCGGGTCGATCCAAGGCGCGGGGAGCATGCTGGGCTCAGGGGCCTTGGTGGTGGTGGCCGAAGGGACTGACATGATCCGGGTCGCGACCAATGTGGTTCGCTTCTTTAGAAACGAATCGTGCGGCAAGTGTGTGCCCTGCCGCACCGGGACTCAGAAGGTGGTCGAGATGCTTGACCAAATCCTGACCGGAAGCGGCGACGCCACGCTCCTGGAGGCCCTGCCCAGCCTCGAGGAGACCCTCGCCCAGACCTCCATTTGCGGGCTCGGGCAGGTGGCCCTGAACCCGCTCACCTCCGTGCTAAAACACTGGCCACAAGAGCTCGACCGCCGGCTCGGGCGGACGGCGACGGGAACTGCCAGATGAAGCCGCTCATCACCCTGACGATCGACGGCCGCGAGGCTACCGTGCCTCCAGGGACAACGATCTGGCAGGCAGCCCGGCAGGTCGGGATCGAGATCCCGGTGTTGTGCCATGACCCGCGGCTCAGGCCCGTCGGAGTCTGCCGGATTTGCGTGGTCGATGTGGGCGAGCGCGTCCTCGCGGCAGCATGCGTCCGGGACGCCGCGGGCGGCATGACGGTGACCACAGGCTCCGAGAAGGTGGAACGCTGCCGGAAGACGCTCACCGAGCTTCTGCTTGCCGACTACCCGCGCGAATCGTTGCGCGAGAAGACAACTGGTGACGACCTGCTCCTCGACCTCGCCCGGCGCTACGGCCTCCGGCACGATGCGCTCGCGCTCCCGCGCGGAGACAGCCGGCCGATGGACCTTTCGTCCCCCGTCATCGCGGTCGACCACGCCGCGTGTATCCTCTGCGACCGCTGCATCCGCGCGTGCGACGAGATCCAGCACAATGACGTGATCGGCCGGAGCGGGAAGGGCTACAACGCCCGGATCGCATTCGACCTCGACAGCCCGATGGGGCAGAGCAGTTGCGTGTCGTGCGGGGAGTGCGCGGCGGTCTGCCCCACCGGGGCCTTAACCCACAAGTCCCTCACCGCGCCGATCCGGCCCCGCGCCGAGCTCCTGGCCGTGGACTCGGTGTGCCCGTACTGCGGGGTGGGCTGTGCCATTACGGTCCACGTGAATCCGCAGCAGAACGCAGTCGTCTTGGTTGACGGTCGGCCAAGTCCGGGAAACCAGGGGCGCCTGTGCGTCAAGGGCCGCTACGGCTTTGATTACGCCCTTCACTCCCAGCGGCTCACCGTGCCCCTCATCCGGAGGCCCGAGTTCTATCCCAAGGGGCCGCTATCGAGCGACGTGAAGGGAGATGGCCGGCGGCGGAAGCCCGGCGGGATCGTGGACTATGCCGAGATGCTTCCGGCCTTTCGCGAGGCCACATGGGACGAAGCCCTGGACTTGATAGCCCGCCGACTCCAGGCCATTAAGGAGACCCATGGCCCACGGGCCTTGGCGGGGTTCGGCTCGGCCAAGTGCAGCAACGAGGAGGCCTACCTCTTCCAGAAGCTGGTCCGCGCCGTCTTCGGCACCAACAACGTGGACCACTGCACGCGCCTCTGCCACGCCTCGTCGGTGGCGGCGCTCCTGGAGACCATCGGCTCGGGCGCCGTCACGAACGTGTACGGCGACGTTAAGCGCGCCGAGGTTGCCCTCGTCGCAGGCAGCAGCACCACCGACAACCACCCGGTCGCGGCCACGTTTATCAAGGATGCGGCCCAGCACGGCACCACCCTGATCGTGGTCGACACGCGGGAGACAGGCATCGCGCGCCACGCGCAGCACTTTCTCCAGATCGACCCGGGCACCGACGTGGCGCTCTACAACGCTTGGATGCACGTGTTGATCTCCGAAGGCCTCATCAATCACGACTATATCCGCAACCACACCGAGGGCTTTGAAGCGCTCCGAGAGGTGGTGGCCCGGTACTCTCCGGAGCGGGCCGAAAAGATCTGCGGGGTTCCGGCCGCGAAGATCCGCGAAGTGGCCCGGACCTTCGGGCGTGCTAAGGCCGCCATTATCTTCTGGGGAATGGGGATCTCTCAACACACGCACGGGACTGACAACGCGCGCTGCCTGATCTCCCTGGCGCTCCTGACCGGCAATGTGGGGCGGCCCGGCACGGGGCTCCATCCGCTTCGGGGGCAGAACAACGTCCAGGGGGCTTCGGATGCGGGACTGATCCCCATGGTGTACCCGGACTACCAGAGCGTAGAAGACGAGATGATCCGGAAGAGGTTTGAGGCAGCCTGGGCAGTGCCGCTGGATCCTAAGCGAGGGCTCACCGTCGTGGAGATCATGACCGGGGCGCTTCACAGAGAGATCCGGGGAATGTACATGATGGGAGAAAATCCGTTCCTCTCGGATCCCAACATCAACAAGGTCAAGAAGGCGCTCGCCGCTTTGGACTTCCTCTGCGTTCAGGACATCTTCCTGACCGAGACGGCGGAGTTCGCCGATGTGATTCTTCCCGCTACCTCCTTTTTCGAGAAAACGGGCACGTACACGAACACCGATCGCCGGGTGCAGATTGGCCGAAAGGCCCTCGATCCCCCCGGCCAGGCTCGGCTTGACTGGGAGATCATCTGCGAGATCGCCAGCCGAATGGGCTACCCGATGGAGTACCGCGACGCCGAGGAGATCTTCAGGGAGTTCACCTCCCTGGCCTCCAGCTACCAGGGCCTCACCTACGCGAACCTGGAGCCATACGGTAAGCTCTGGCCATGCCCCGATCCAGAACGGAGCGACGGGATCCAGCTCCTCTTCGGCGACGGCTTCCCGACCCCAAGTGGGCGCGGCAAGTTCGTCCCGGCGGAGTATGGGCCCGCGGCCGAGTGTCCTGACTCCGACTACCCCTTCGTTCTCAACACCGGGCGGCTTCTGGAGCACTGGCACACCGGGAGCATGACCAGGCGGGCCCGGGCCCTTGATCAGATCCGACCCGAAGCCTTCTGCGAGATGCATCCCGAGGACTTGGCCGGGATAGGGATCGTTGGGGGAGAGTATGTGACCGTGAGCTCGCGGCGGGGATCAATCACACTCAGAGCGCAGGCTTCTCCACGTGTCGCCCCAGGCAGTGTGTTTATCCCGTTCCACTTCCGCGAGGCCGCCGCCAACACGCTCACCAACGACCAGCTCGATCCCTTCGGAAAGATCCCCGAGTTCAAGTACTGCGCGGTCAGGATTGAGCGGGCGCACGACTGACGGACCGGGGGAGCAGGGCGCGCAGAGTCTTGCCCGGCCATCCCCGTTGAGGCCTTCCCTAAAGTCAACGAGGCTCAAGGTTCGACAGGAAGCGATCCAGGAGGCTGACGAAGGCTGCTGGACGGTCCAGCATCAGGTGGTGGTAGGTGCCGGGAACTTCCCCCACTCGTGCGTGAGGAATGCGCTTGACGATCTCCCCCGCCAGCTCGCGGGGCAGAAGCGGGCTCCACTCGCCACGAACGACGAGGGTGGGCGCGGTGATCCGGGAGAGAAGCGGCCAGGCATCAACGGGCTGGCGACTGCCGTTGCACGCAGGGTCGAAGCGATAGACCCAGCGCCCGTCGCGCTCCACGATCCCGGTGCGGGCCAGGTGGCGAAGAAGGGCGGGGTCTGCCACTGTCTCTCGCGGGAGAAGGCGGAAGTGCGCGACCGCGCTCTCAGCGCTCTCGTATACGCGGAGGGGGCGATGCCCCCGGGCCTGGAGCTTCGAGAGCCGGTCGGGAGGGATCGCTGGTCGGCTATCCGTGATCACGAGCCCCTGGACCCGCTCCGGATGCCAGGCGGCAAAGGTCAGGGCGTTGTGGCCGCCCATGGAGTGGCCGACCAGCACCATCTGCTCCCACCGGAACGCCTCCATCAGGCCAAACAGATCAACGCAGAAGTCCTGGGTCCGGTAGGCGGGCGGCTCCGGCCACTGGCTTTCCCCGTGCCCCCGCTGGTCCAGCGAGAGCACATGGAAGCGGTCGGCAAAGGCCGGGGCCACGGCGTCAAACCAGTGGCAGTGGGCGGAGCCCCCATGGAGGAAGAGGAGCCCAGGGGCGCCCGGCGTCCCCCATTCGAGGGCGTGAAGCCGAAGCCCGTGAGCGGAAAAGACTCGATGGCCCGCTGCGTCACAGCCGAAGGAGGGATGCGGCTTCACGAGATTCATTGTACTCGAAGAAAAAAATTTTGGCACCCCGCCGAGGGTCGGCGTAAGCTGAAATTCACCGATGGACAACGCGCGTGCCCCTCTCACCCGCCACCTCCTCGACGGTGGCATTGCGATCCTGACCCTCGCCGTCGCCGTCCTGATCGGCTACGGGATTCTCGCCCCAGGAGAGCCCCGCGCCACGCCAGCCCCCGAGCGCCCAGCCTCAGCGCTGCCCGCCAAGCCTTCCGCCGTGCCTCCCGCACAACCCCAGCCCCTGGAAGGGCAGGTCCTGGAGGCCGAGCGCGGCCGCCCGATCCCCGGGGCCTCGCTCCGGGTGGGCCGCTCCGAGGTCAGGACTGACGCGCACGGGCGCTATACCATCGGCCCCCTCTCCCCCGAGGCCACGGTCCTAGTCAAGGCTCCAGGGTACGAGCAGAGGCAGGTCTCGATCCGTCCCGGCTGGACAACCATCGCCCTGGCGCCGCGGATCATCAAGGCAGCGTACCTGACTTACTACGGGGTCGGTGACAAGACGATCCGGGAGCGGGTCTTCGAGCTGTTGGAGCGCACGGAACTGAACGCCGTCGTGATCGAAGTTAAGGGAGACCGGGGGG